>CAYWGE010000048.1:0-1587 GCA_964457215.1 uncultured Pseudomonadota bacterium | reverse complement strand
GAAATTTTCGCCGATGCTTTTTCTGGGGAGAGAAAATTGAGATTAGTATTTTTGCGCCTGAACCTTTAAAAGCACGTCCTGAAGCCATACCCCTACAGATTCTTTATGAAGATAAAGATTTAGCTCTTATTAATAAACCGGCGGGCCTTGTAGTTCATGCGGCAGCAGGTCATTCTAAAGGAACTTTAGTAAATGCCTTGCTACATCATTTGAAAAATTTATCGGGGATTGGCGGGGTTTTACGTCCTGGAATCGTCCATCGTTTAGATAAAGATACTTCGGGAATTATGGTAGTTGCAAAACATAATGAAGCCCACCGTATTTTGACTCAATCTTTTCAAGATCGTAAAATTCATAAAAAATATTTGGCCTTAGCCTATGGCGTTTTTAAACAAGAACATGGAAAAATTCAAAGCTCTCTCGGCAGGAGTGTCTCCGACAGAAAAAAGATCTCTTCGAAAACGAAAAGAGGCAAAGAAGCCGTTACCGAATTTAAAGTTGTAGAACGTTTTCATCACTTCGCTTTATTAGAAGTGCATCCTCTTACAGGGCGTACTCATCAAATTAGGGCACATTTAACAGAGTTGGGCCACCCTATTGTGGGGGATCCTGTGTATGGTGGTAAACAATGGCAAAAAAAATTAAAAGGTGAGTTACAAGAAAAAATTCTAAATACTTCTCGGCAAATGCTTCATGCTTGGGAGTTAGAATTTACTCATCCTTTAAAAAATAAAAAAATAAAACAGCGTGCCGATTTACCCTCAGATTTTGAAGAAATTTTAAAATTAGCGCGTTCTCAAAAATAATTATGAATTTTTTTGAATTTCCTCCTAACATCCAGGCGGCTTTTGAGGGAAAGAAAACGCTTTATAAGCCAGAATCTTTTTTTACTCTTAAGCAAGTTCACGCAGATCAAATTTATATTCTTCGAAGTTTTGAAGACATTTCAGCTTATAGAAATCAGCCGGGTGATGCAATTATTTCAACTGTGGCTAATGTGAAAATTGCGATTAAGACCGCGGATTGCGTTCCTATTTTAATTGCCCACCCCCAATTTGTTGCAGCTATTCATTCGGGTTGGCGAGGAACAAAGCTCGCAATATTACAAAAATGTATTCAAAAAATTAAAAAGGAATTTTCCAACTCTGTGCAAGCATTAAAAATTGCGATAGGTCCTTCAATCGGTGCGGATTGTTATGAGGTGGGCGAGGAGGTCGCGTGCGAATTTAACGAGTCTTATGTTTCTCCTCAAACCAATGGAAAGTATCTGTTGAATTTACAAAAAGCGAACCGAGATTTGGCTCTTCAAGAAGGAGTAGATCCAAAGCAAATTTATTTAAGTGAAGAATGTACTTTGTGTAAACCGCAGAAATATTACTCTTATCGCTACGAGACAAAGAAGGGCTTAATGAAAGAGGGACGAAATTATTCATGGATAAGCCTTATTTAATAGACAGCTCTCTCAGTTAATTCATTCCCCCCACTACAATTTCAGGAATACGCAAGGTAGGCTGCGCATCAGCCACCGGTACTCCCTGTCCATCTTTACCGCAAGTGCCGATACCAAAGCCTAGATCATTTCCGACT
>CAYWGE010000047.1:0-10092 GCA_964457215.1 uncultured Pseudomonadota bacterium | reverse complement strand
ATTATTGACTAAAACATCAACACCGCCCCACTGGGCCTCTATTTTTTTAATGCAAGCGATCCGCTCATCATGAGAAGTCACATCAAGGGGTAGAATAAGAATTTGATCGGATGAAAAAAGCCCTTCTTGGGCAAAACGCGGCAAAGATTTCTCTCGAGCGGTCAAAACCAGGCGATAATTTGCGGTTTTGAGTAATTGTTTGGCCAAACAAAGACCAATACCTGTACTTGCTCCCGTAATTAATACCACCGGTTTAAAACTTCGCATGTCAATTCCTCACCTTAATTGAACCCTTAAATTGTACTATTTTTTATAAAGGGACTCCATTAAAAGCATTTTTAGTTTTTCCCCCAGCAAATCTTCGACAACTGAGCTAGGTTTTATGCATAAAAGAGCTCTCTTATTTAGGGAGCTTCAGAGACCTTTTCCTTAAATTTAACGCTTGAATTTGAAGAAAAACCAGGGCTATGGTGCCATCCCCCTCAAAGGTAGGATAAGTTTGGAGGTATTTTCGTTGAAGAATCAAGATATCGATCAAATGAGAAAAGAATTGGAGCAAAAAGGTCTCTATCGCCGGTCGACAGAGCATGATGCCTGTGGTGTAGGTTTTATCGTGCATCAAAAAGGCAAGAAATCGCACGAGATTATCCAAAATGCGATCTTGATCTTAAAGAATCTTGAGCACCGGGGAGCCTGTGGTGCCGAACCCAACACAGGTGATGGCGCCGGAATTCTCCTTCAAATCCCCCATGAATTTCTCAAAAAGGAATTTGCAAAACTCAATATTACACTCCCTCCTCTCGGACAATATGGAGTAGGTTGTATTTTTCTCTCCCCCCATGAAGATCAAGCAAAACGCGCACAAAAAATGTTGGAAGAAATCACCCTCCGAGAAGGTCAAAAATTTTTGGGCTGGAGAGATGTGCCCATTGACGATTCGAGCTTAGGCAATACCGCAAAGGCGGCCATGCCTTTCATTAAACAATTCGTGATTGGACTCTCCGAAAAAGGCCCTGGCCTCCCGGGCCCTGTGCCTGAGGCCTTTGAAAGACGGCTGTTTATCATTCGCAAAGTTTTTGAAAACGAGATTAAAGCCTCTAACATACAAGGATGGGAACAATTCTATATTCCTTCTCTTTCGGCGCAAACCCTCATCTATAAAGGCATGCTCACGACCGAGCAACTCGATCTTTTTTATCCGGACTTACATGATCCGAGCATGGTCTCCGCTTTAGGACTCGTTCATTCACGTTTTTCAACTAATACTTTTCCAAATTGGGAACTCTCGCATCCTTTCCGTTTCATTGCGCATAATGGAGAGATCAATACACTACGCGGAAATATTAATTGGATGCGTGCGCGAGAGGCCTTATTTAGCTCCCCTCTTTTTGGAGAAGAACTGCAAAAAGTTTTGCCCGTCATTCGAGAGTTTGGTTCGGATTCTGCCGTTTTTGACAATGCTTTAGAAATGCTTGTAATGGCAGGTTACCCGCTTCCGCATGCGGTGATGATGATGATTCCAGAAGCTTGGAGCGGACATGCCACCATGTCGCAAGAGAAAAAAGATTTTTATGAATATCATGCATGCTTAATGGAACCCTGGGATGGTCCAGCCTCGATTGCCTTCACCGATGGCAAAATTATGGGCGCCATTCTCGATCGAAATGGGCTAAGACCTTCGCGATATTACGTCACCAAAGATGATTTCGTCATCATGGCCTCCGAGGTCGGGGTGCTAGATATTCCTGCCGAAAACATTTTACTCAAAGGCCGATTACAGCCTGGGAAAATGTTTTTGGTCGATATGGAGCTCGGACGCATCGTCGACGATTCCGAAATTAAAAATGCCCTGTGTAAAGCAAAGCCTTATGGCACTTGGCTTAAAGAAAACTTGGTCAAACTCGAAGACTTACCCGAAAGCCCGCATGCACCCGAGCCCGATCACGTCACCGTAACCAAACGCCAACTCTTGTATGGTTACACCACTGAAGATTTAAGCATGCTCATGCTTCCTATGGCTAAAAATGGGGAAGAAGCGATTGGCTCCATGGGAACCGATACCCCGTTGGCTGTACTTTCGGAAAAGCCGCAAAGTCTTTTTAATTATTTTCAGCAACTCTTCGCGCAGGTTACGAATCCTCCTTTAGATGCGATACGCGAAGAGCTCGTAACTTCGGTCGACACAACCATTGGACCCGAAGAAAATCTTTTGGTGGCCTCTGCAAAAAGCTGCCATCAAATCAAACTGAAAAATCCTATTTTAGATAACGATGAATTAGCGAAACTCAAACATTTAGCAGACAACCCTTCTCACGGATTTCGCGCCAAAGTTTTGCCTATCTTATTTAATGCAAAAGAAGGCGAGAGTGGCCTAGAAGCAGCGCTTGCAAATATTTTCAAGCAAGCCAGCACTGCCATACAAGAAGGCTGCAACATTTTAATTTTGAGCGATCGGGGCTTAAACGAAAGTTTAGCACCTATTCCTTCTCTTTTAGCTACCTCCGGGCTTCACCACCATTTAGTTCGAGAAGGAACCCGTAGTAAAATCGCGTTAGTGGTGGAATCAGGAGAGCCACGAGAAGTGCATCACTTCTGTTTGCTCATTGGTTATGGAGCAGGTGCGATCAATCCTTATCTGGCTTTCGAAACACTCGATGATTTCATTCACGAAGGAGTTTTAGATTCCGATCACCGCAGTGCCGTGCTCAAATATATTAAAGCCGCCAAAAAAGGTATCGTCAAAGTAATGTCGAAGATGGGCATCTCGACGATTCAAAGTTATCGGGGCGCTCAAATTTTTGAAGCCATTGGACTCAACCAAACTGTTATCGATCGGTATTTCACTCACACTGCCACTCGAATTGAAGGAATTGGTTTGAAAGAGATTGCCGAAGAAACATTAACTCGTCATCGCAAAGCGTTTCCTCACCGACGTGCCGGAACTCCCCGTCTTGAAGAAGGGGGCAATTATCAATGGCGTAGAGAGGGTGAAACCCATCTTTTTAATCCACACACTATTGCCAAGCTTCAGTACGCGGCAAAAATTAATTCAAAAGAAGAATATAAAACCTACGCGAAATTGGTGAATGATCAAAGCCGCGCTCTTTGCACTTTTCGGGGACTTTTCGAATTCAAAAAGAGAACACCTATTCCTTTAAACGAAGTGGAGCCTGCAAAAGAAATTGTGAAACGCTTCAAAACCGGTGCGATGTCTTATGGCTCGATTAGTAGCGAAGCGCATGAAACTTTAGCCATTGCCATGAACCGGATTGGCGGAAAATCAAACACGGGAGAAGGCGGCGAAGATCCAAAACGCTTTCACTTGCTTGCCAACGGCGACAATAAAAATAGTAAAATTAAACAAGTAGCCTCTGGACGTTTTGGCGTCACGAGCGAATACTTAGTTAACGCCGAAGAAATTCAAATCAAAGTAGCCCAAGGGGCCAAACCCGGTGAAGGCGGTCAACTTCCTGGACACAAAGTTTATCCGTGGATTGCAAAGGTACGTTATTCCACTCCGGGAGTAGGACTTATTTCACCTCCTCCGCATCACGATATTTATTCCATCGAAGATTTAGCTCAGCTTATTTACGATTTGAAAAACGCCAATCCTCGTGCACGAATCAGCGTAAAACTTGTTGCAGAAGTCGGGGTCGGAACGGTGGCCGCCGGGGTAGCCAAAGCCCATTCAGATCTTGTATTAATTTCCGGGTATGATGGCGGTACTGGTGCTTCTCCTCAAACCAGTATTAAGCATGCGGGAATTCCTTGGGAATTGGGGCTTGCCGAAACTCAACAAGTATTGGTGGCCAATAAACTCCGTGATCGCATTACCGTAGAAGTCGATGGTCAAATGAAAACCGGCCGCGATGTGGTGATTGGAGCTCTCTTAGGGGGCGAAGAATTTGGATTTTCAACTGCACCTTTAGTCGTGATGGGTTGCATCATGATGCGCGTCTGCCATCTTAATACCTGCCCTGTGGGAGTAGCCACTCAAGATCCTGAACTTCGAAAAAAATTCACCGGTACTCCAGAATCGGTTGTAAATTATTTTTTCATGGTGGCCGAAGAAGTGCGAGAGCTCATGGCCGAATTAGGATTCCGAACCCTCACTGAAATGATCGGGCATTCCGAAGTTCTCAACATGAATAAAGCGATCGCCCACTACAAAGCCAAGGGCTTAGACTTTTCAGCAATTTTTTATCGGCCTAATTTGGGGCCAGAGGTTGCCACTCATTGTATCAGCGCCCAAGATCATGGTTTAGAAAAAGCCATTGATAATGAGCTTATTAAACAAGCTCAAAAAGCCTTAGAAAAAGCAGAGCGGGTTGCGTTTGAGTATCCTATTTATAATCGAAACCGCACCGTTGGCACAATGCTCGGCAGTGAAATTAGTCGCCGCTACCCTCAAGGACTACCCGAAGATACGATTCAAATTCGGTTTAAAGGTTCTGCGGGACAAAGCTTCGGTGCTTTTATTCCCAAAGGCATGAGCTTAACGTTGGAAGGCGATGCAAACGATTATACGGGCAAGGGTTTATCCGGCGGTAAAATCGTGGTCTTCCCGCCCAAAAACGCCACGTTTATTCCCGAACAAAATATTTTGATTGGAAATGTGGTGCTCTACGGCGCCACCTCGGGTGAGGCCTATTTTAGAGGGATTGCCGGAGAACGATTTTGTGTCCGAAATAGTGGCGCTAAAACCGTAGTCGAAGGAGTGGGAGATCACGGTTGTGAATACATGACCGGTGGTGTCGTGGTAGTACTCGGCAAAACAGGCCGTAATTTCGCCGCGGGGATGAGCGGTGGACTCGCCTTTATCCACGATCCTACGGGAGAATTTAAACAAAACTGTAACCTCGACATGGTAGAATTAGAACGTTTAGACGAAACAGAAGACCAAGCCGTAGTCAAAGAACTTCTGCAAAACCATTATCAATATACTCATTCGAGCGTTGCAGAAAAAATCCTCAAAAATTTTGAGAAAGAGCTCGTCCATTTTGTGAAGGTCTGCCCAAAAGATTACAAAAAAGTCATGACCGAAGTTCGCAGAAAAATGCGGGAGCAAGGGATTACATTGGAGGCGGCACTGTATGGGTAAAATTACTGGTTTCATGGAATATAAGAGCGAAGCTTACCCAGAGCGTGCGGTGACTGAGCGAATTTCTGACTACAAAGAGATTTATCAAGAATTCCCGGACGATCGTTTAAACCGCCAAGCTGCGCGCTGCATGGATTGCGGAGTTCCCTTTTGCAATCAAGGTTGCCCTTTGGGAAATTTGATCCCGGATTGGAACGACTTAATCTATCGCAATCGCTGGAAAGAAGCGATTGATCGCTTGCACGCGACTAATAATTTCCCTGAATTCACCGGTTTACTTTGCCCAGCGCCTTGTGAAGGTTCTTGTGTTTTGGGCATCAACGAAAAACCGGTTACGATAAAATATATTGAGTACAATATTATTGACCGAGCCTTCAAAGAAGGTTGGGTAAAACCTGAGCCTCCTCAAAGTAATACTGGTAAAAAAGTAGCGGTGATTGGTTCTGGTCCAGCCGGACTTGCCTGCGCCCAACAACTACGCCGAGTGGGTCATGAGGTGACGGTATTTGAGCGCTCCAATCGAATTGGGGGTTTGCTCCGTTATGGAATTCCTGATTTTAAAATGGAAAAATTTAGAATCGATCGCCGCATCGAACAAATGGAAGCCGAAGGAGTCATCTTCAAAACAAATGTAGAGATCGGTTCTCAAGTTTCGATTGAAGAGCTTCTTAAAAAATTCGATGCTGTTTCCCTCTGCATTGGAGCAACCCAAGCACGGGACTTAACGGTTGCCGGCCGAGAATTAAAAGGCATTCATCTCGCGATGGAGTATCTCACCCAACAAAATCAAAAAGTAGCGGGAGACAATGTTGAGCCCTTTATTAGCGCCGAAGGTAAAAAAGTAATCATCTTAGGCGGAGGCGATACCGGGGCCGATTGTTTGGGAACCGCGCTACGCCAAAATGCGGCAGAAATTCATCAATTAGAACTCTTAGACAAACCACCGGAGAATCGTGCTATTTCGAATCCCTGGCCCGAATGGCCTTTGATTTTTAGGACTTCTCCTGCGCACCAAGAGGCGTTGCAAAAATATCACCGCGATATCCGCGATTTTTCGATTATGACCAAACAGGTCTCAGGAGAGAATGGTCAATTGAAAAAGCTCCATGCTGTGCGTTTGGAGTGGGTGAAAAATAACAAAGGCGGTCTTGAACCTAAAGAAATCCCTGGTTCTGAATTCACGATGGATGTTGACCTTTTACTGCTTGCCATGGGTTTTGTATCGCCCGAGAAAAAAGGAATTCTCGATACTTTAAATCTTAAACTAGATCCTCGTGGAAACGTAAGTGTGGATGAAAATTACATGAGCTCTCTCCCCGGCGTTTTCGCCGCCGGCGACGCCAAGCGCGGTGCTTCTCTTATTGTGTGGGCGATTGCCGAAGGACGAAAATGTGCGAAAGGCATTGATCAATTCTTAATGGGTGAAACGGAATTGACTTGAGCGAAGCGCAGATTCATTCTGCGCCTGAGCGAACAAATGGGGGCACGGGGGACTAGTTTACGAGGCCCCCGATCTAATCTAACTGGGCGATTGCCGAAGGACGAAAATGTGCGAAAGGCATTGATCAATTCTTAATGGGTGAAACGGAATTATCTTGATTCAGCATTCCATTCAAATCCGTATTCTTTTATTCCTTATTAAAATTTCTTTGACACCGCTTAAACTCGTTTGCTACCCTTAAAAGATATGAACAAGAAAATCCTGTTTTCTGCTTTATCTTTATTGGTAGTTGGGCTCACGGCTTCTCCCGCTTTCTCAGATTTTCCCCAAAATCAATACGCACAAGATCGTCAAATGAAAGCCACTAACAATGCCTATGACGACGGTATCGCTTATAAAGAGTTCGGGCGTCCTGTATACAGCGACCAAAGCATCCCCGCCGATGATCCTCATGTGAAATTACTCAGCTGGAATCCGGTTGTTCCTTTAAAACGCATCATTAATACCATCCAAGAAGGGGTGACCGATCAGCTCACCATGCTCCGACTTTTTTCAGCTCCCAATATTATGACGCGTTCCTATGCAACCAATAAAGAGGTCTGGGTTTACTACTCGTTGTGGTCCTATGTGAATCAACAAGACAACAATGAAACGCTTATTTTAATGGATAGAGCAGGAAGACGTTTGTATAAAAATAAAAGTCCGGTCGTGATGGTAGTAACTTTTAATGACCGCGATGTGGTTGAAAATTACAACATTCGTCTTTTACGCGTGAAAAACGATAAGTTTAACAGCCAATAAGAATTCCTTTTACTTTCCTATCAGTAAGAAAATAATAAATTTTTAATATCTAAGATGAATCTTGCTTTTGCCCATGCGCTTGCTTGGGCACTGGTCGAGAATTCTACTCCTACTTTCAGCGCCCTCAATAAAGCCATATCTTCAGATACATACCTCAATGATTATGTATTGTGAATCACCTCTAACACTAACCTCGTGTGATGTGACTTATCGCGAAGCCCAGATCCGTGACTAACAGGAGTATCTTTAAAGCCTGGCTTTAATTCATCGCTCTTCCCATTGCCCCAAAAAAAAAAAGCCTCGTTTCAGTATTTGAAACGAGGCTTTTAGTTCTAACAACTCTTTCAATTAACTATGACGTCTTCGAACGAAGGCTAAGCCTCCGATTGCTAAGATCCAGAAGGAGCTCAAGAAAGACGTTGTGGTAGCACTGACGTTCACTAAAGAACATCCGCCAGTGCTTCCTGGCTCACCAGAGCCCTCAAGGAGCATGATTTCTTCTTCAGTGGCAGGAGTTCCACCACTACTTGTTGCTCCGTTTCCTCCGGGAATATCGACAGTGATATGCTCTAAGTGACAGGTGCTCGAGCAACCATCACCATTCACTAAATTACCGTCATCGCATTCTTCTCCTGTAAGCGCATCAGTATGATGATCTCCACAGGTAGGTTCGGTAGGAACACAAGCCGCAACGGTAATCGACGTATGATGGCAGGCGCCTTCGATACAGCTATCAACGGTACAATCATTTTCATCCGCACAGACTCGGGAGGCCGTGTCGGAATTACAAGCCACACAACCTTCAATGGCCGCATTTACACAACCGGTTTCGGTGTTGCAGGTATCATGTGTGCAAGCGTTTCCATCGTTACAATCTAAGGTTGTTCCTGCCGTACAAACCCCTGCAACACAGGCTTCTGTACCATTACAGGCATTGCCATCACTACAATCGCCATCACTTTGACAAGCTTGGCAACCTTCGATCAAAGTATGGCTACAACCGCTGATCGAATCACAGCTATCGGCGGTGCAAGGATTGCCATCGTCACAGCTGATAGTCGTATGAGAACAACCATCGGCTGAATCACACGCATCAGCCGTGCAAGCATTGCCATCGTTGCAAGCTAGCGGACTTCCTGCTGCACAAACCCCAGATTGACAGGTTTCATTTCCATTACAAACATCAGAATCTCCGCACGCAGTACCATTCTCTACAGTGCCATGGGTACAGGTGCCGGACTCACTACATAAGTCGGTGGTGCAGGGATTACTATCGTTACAGACAGTCGCTGCTGTATCTGAATTACAAGCCACACAGCCTTCGACGGCCGTATTCACACAACCCGTTTCGGCGTTGCAGCTATCGGTAGTACAAGTATTTCCATCATTGCAGACCGGAGCCGTTCCGGCAGTACAAACACCTTCGACGCAGGCTTCTGTACCATTACAAGCATTGCCATCGGTGCAATCGCCATCTGTCTGACAGGCTTGGCAACCTTGAATCGGTGTATGAGCACAACCACTGATTGAATCACAGCTATCAGCAGTACAGGGATTTGCATCATCACAATTGAGAGTAGTACCTGGAGTACAGGTTGTTCCCGAGCAGACATCCGGGCCTGTGCAGGCATTTCCATCTTCACAAGTTCCAGAAGTTACCGGAGTATGTTCACAAGTGGCATTCTGACCGCAGATATCATTGGTGCAAGGGTTACTATCATTACAATTCTCATTTGAACGACAACTGGTGCATCCTTCTATCGCCACATATTGACATTGATTATCGTTGTTGCACATATCTTGAGTGCAGGGGTTTCCGTCATTACACGAAATGGTTTGAGAAACTGCACTAAATACCGCTTGGATGCCATCACCGGTAGGCGCAATGAAGAAATCATCACCATCGGCATTTTCTGCTGCGCGTTCTGTATCCGTGACTGCATCACTTCCTGTATTATCGGCAGAAGGCTGATTGGCTAATTCTGCCAAGAGAATACGTCCATTCACATCGGCGCTAGTAGATCCAGAAGAATCAAAAGCAATGGTTACGATTCGAGTACCGGCTGTTTTGGCCGTATTGGCGGCATTCACGGCCGCTTGTCTATTCGTGACGGAACCTGAACCACCTCGATTCGGTTCTCCGTCGGATATAAGGATAATAATTTTTTCGCTATGAGTCCCCCGTACACTGACCAACTCTGCTTGAGCCACATTAATAGCTGAAGCTAGATTGGTATTTCCAGCAGAAGAAGTCATCGCATTGGTAACTGCTGTTTGTAAGGTCGCTAAGTTACTGGAAATATCTTGAAGAGAAGCACGAATCCCTGCGGGATATGGCTCACCGCTGGAATCCGGAAAACGACCAATGGCGACATTATGAGCGGCGCCTGAACCAGCCAAGCTCGCCAAAAGTGAGTTGGCCGCATCTCGCTCCGCAACACGTGCCGTGCTCGACACACTGCCCGTTCGATCGAGCATAATCACAATATCTGCGGCTTGTTGACCACAGGTCGGTGCAGGTTGAGCTTGAGCCCCTGGAACTATGCCCAGAAAAACAAGCCCTATAACCGCACCCAAAATCTCCTTAAACCTTCTGCCTTGAACCATAACGCCCCCCTTTAAAGGATAAATTTGGGTTTACTCAGAAGTCCGCCACTCTCACAAAAATTAAGTACGGACTGGTGAGTAACTCATTAAAATTTCGATTGAATATTTTGAACCGTTTGGCGTAGCATTAACAAAATACAGT
>CAYWGE010000046.1:0-10111 GCA_964457215.1 uncultured Pseudomonadota bacterium | reverse complement strand
GGAAGAGAAAGGGAATGTTGAAGCGATAAATGTTCTACAATTTGCTCTGCTAAAGAATCAGTGGCAAAAGTCTTCATAAGGACTCCCTCAAGAAAGGGTGAAAAGAAATAAGCTTTTTAGACTATTTTTAACACAATAGATAGGCAAAAAAATAAAAGCACTTACATATCAGCCGCTTACAAGCTTCATTCCTCTCTTTAAGGGATGGGTAGCCGGCCTTTTGAAGCTGACAGGGATTCCCCTAGTCTAAAAACAGTATTCCCCTGATAGTTTTTTATCCTCTTTCCCGCTAATAAAATTAGAAACTAAAGGGAGAAAAATATGGAATGTTCAAGTTGTGGAAAACCCATTCAAGCCGGTGTAAAGAAATGTAAAAATTGTGGAAAAGAAATTGAGAGGTCAGCTCATCAGCCTAATACTGAGCAAAAAAAACTTCAAAAAGAGAAAAAAAATCTGAGCTATAAGGGAACTCAAATTGTTTTTGTTATTGTGGTCGCCTGCTTTTTAGCAGGGATTGTTTATCATTTTCTCAAACCCACTCCTCCCAATCCTTCTGCCCCACCGCCTGCTTATACTGAAAATGAAGATACTTTCTTTATTACTCTTCATAAAGAAGTTCGCGAAATCGGAGAAGCTCGTTCTTACTTTAAAAGGGCAGAAGATTTAAGAAAAAATACAGATATAAATACAAACGATTCTTCGGTATTTTTAAATATGTCGCAGGATTATTCTCGAGCTGCAGAACGTTTTAAACACGCGAAGCAAGCCTTAGAAATTGTAAAAAACTCCCACCTTGATGAAAGCAAGCAGGTTTGCCAAAAAGAAATGAGTCAAATCTTAGAAAAATATATTCATGCCACTGAGATTTTTGATGAGAACGCCAAAGTTCTTTCTCAAGGGGATAAAGAGAGGGCTCCCAAAGATTTAATGCCGGACGCCCAAGCGAAATATGAACTTGCCGAAAAATTAATGGGAGAATTTTTGGCTAATCCTTGTCGTGGTAGTTTTTTCAAATATATGAACACTCAAAGCAATACAGAGAAACAAGAGGTTTATTTCACTTACCAAAGTTTTTATGGAATTCAGTTTCCCTCTCAAGAAGGTAAAATTCAAAACTTGCTGAATTACAAACCCCGTTCGTAGTGAGCGCTGCAAAAATGGAAAGAATGTGAAAATCTCTTAATTTTATTTTCACATTTTATCCATCAATGCTAAACTTTTATGCACAGGTAAGCATGAAAGTCCCTAATCTCTTTCATCGAAAAGATCTTCTCCACACCGGTGCTCTATTATTTCTATACTTCATTACAGCACGAATTGGATTATCTCTGGGCGCTGTCAACGGGGTGGCTACCGTTGTTTGGCCACCTACAGGAATTGCACTGGCCGCCCTTCTTATCTATGGATATCGCTGCTTTCCTGGAATCATTCTAGGCGCTTTGCTGGCTAATTTATCCATAGGCGTTCCTTTCTTTTCTTCTGTAGGAATAAGCATTGGAAATACTCTTGAAGCCTTGATTGGCGCTTACTTATTGCAGCGATTCATTCAGTTTAATAATGCTTTAGAACGCCTCACGGACGTACTCGGGTTAATTGGTTTTGCAGCAATCTTGAGCTGTCTGGTCAGCGCCACTGTAGGCACCACTAGTAGTTGGTTAGGAGGGGTTATCCCTTCGGGGAATTATTGCAAAGCTTGGCTCACCTGGTATCTGGGAGATATGATGGGGAATTTAATCGTTGCACCGGTTTTGCTCACTTGGAGTAAACCTTTAAAGCTTCCTATTGCCCCCCGCAAGATCTTGGAGGGCAGTTTTTTACTGCTTTTCTTAGGATTGAGCTGTTATCTTATTTTCAGCCATTTCCTTCTACCCTATCCTTTAACCTTTCTTATCTTTCCTTTTTTAATCTGGGCGGCTTTGCGCTTTGGACCTCGGGGAGCAAGTTTGGCGACTTTCATTGCTTCGATCCTCACTATTTTATACACCCAGGCTTCTAAAGGTCCTTTTAATCAATCCACTTTAAGCGAGAGCTTAGCCCTGGTGCAGATTTTTATGGGAGTATTATCTATTACGACTTTGCTTCTCGCTGCGACTGTGAGTCAGCGTCGATTGGCTGAAAAGGCGTTGCGCAAAAGTGAAAAACAAATTCGCATGTGTATCGATAATGCTTTAGAAGCCATTATTATTATGGATGCCGACGGGGCAATTCTCGATTGGAACCCTTATGCAGAGAAGATCTTTGGATGGAAACGAGAAGAAATGCTCTCTCAAATCATGGCGGAGAAAATCATCCCGATTAAATACCGCCAACTCTATAAAAATGAGCTTCGCACCTTTCTTAAAACTGGAAAAGCCACTCTCTTGAATAAACAAGTAGAATTTACGGCGCTACACCGTAATGGATACGAATTTCCCATCGAACTCAGCCTTTCTGCAATGAAGTTTGGGAAAGAATATATGTTTAGCGCTTTTTTACGGGATATTACCGAACGCAAACGCACAGAAGAAGCGCTCAAACAAGAAATTGAGAAGCTACAAGGCGCTTCAAAAGGGTAATACTTTTCAGTTTTTTCCTTTTAGTCCAACTTCATAAATCTATTGCCCTCTTCCAGCTCGGGGTATATACAGCCCAGCCGCGCCACAGACGGGCAGAAAACAGGAGTTGGAACAAATGCTACAAATCAGCAATCTACATAAAGCCTATGGTTCTCAGGTTTTATTTGATGGGATCGATCTTCAAATGGATCGTGGAGAACGCTTAGGTTTGGTGGGTCGAAATGGTCACGGAAAATCGACTCTCTTCAAACTTATTCTAGGAGAAGAGCTGCCCGACGAAGGCAAAATCACTTTTCCTCGCAATTACCGCATCGGACATTTGGCCCAACATCTTCATTTCACCCAACCCACTGTTCTTTTGGAAGGCGCTTTAGGCCTGCCTCCGGGAGAAGAAGATCTTTACTATAAAGTTGAAACCATTCTTTTTGGATTAGGCTTTACTCAAGAAGATATGGATCGCGCACCCAGTGAGTTTTCTGGCGGTTATCAAATCCGTTTAAATTTGGCAAAACTCTTAGTTTCAGAACCCAACCTGCTTTTGCTCGATGAGCCGAGTAACTACTTAGATATTATTTCTCTGCGATGGATTATCCGTTTTCTGCGTTCTTGGAAAAACGAGCTTATCGTGATTACGCACGATCGTGAATTTATGGATAACGTAACCACCCACACGGCATCCCTTCATCGTCAAAAATTACGCAAAGTCAAAGGAAACACCGAAAAACTTTATGCACAAATTGAGCAAGATGAAGAACTCTACGAAAAAAATCGGGTGACCGAAGAAAAGCGCCGCAAAGAAATAGAAAGTTTTGTAAACCGTTTTCGCGCCCAGGCTACAAAAGCCGCTGCCGTTCAATCGAGAATCAAGCAGCTTGAAAAAATGGGCTCTCGAGATGTCTTAAGTCAGATTCAAACCTTAGATTTTGATTTTCATTATTCCCCCTTTGCGGCGAAAACCATCCTCGAAGTAAACAATCTTTCTTTTTCTTACACTCCTGAGACTCCTTTGATCGAAAATTTAAGTTTTGCAGTTAAAAGCAATGACCGTATCGCCATTATTGGAAAGAACGGCCGCGGTAAATCGACTCTTCTCAATGTTTTGGCCGGAGAGCTGCAAGCTACCCAAGGAGAAATTCGTTCTCACCCTGGGATGAAGCTCGGATATTTCGGACAAACCAACATTAACCGGCTTGATTTAAAATTAAGTGTAGAAGACGAAATTGCCCATTCTAACTCGGACTTAAGCAGAACTCAGGTTCGGGGAATCTGCGGCGTTATGATGTTTGATGGTGATAAAGCCGAAAAAAGAATTGGAGTACTTTCGGGAGGCGAGCGAAGCCGAGTCCTTTTAGGAAAAATCTTAGCAGCGCCTACTAATCTTCTTTTCTTAGATGAGCCCACCAACCACTTAGACATGCAATCGATCGATGCCTTAACTCAAAGCATTCAAAACTTTGAAGGGGCTGTGGTTTTAGTCACTCACAGCGAGATGATTTTGCGAGCGGTTGCGACTAAATTGATTGTGTTTGGTCAACATGGCCCTGAACTTTTTCTGGGAAATTATGAAGAATTTTTAGACCGGGTGGGTTGGGAAGAAGAAGGAACCAAAAAGAAAAAGGCGATCGTCGCCCCCGCAGCTTCTACACCTGCAACACCCGCCAAGCCCGTGGACAAGAAGGAATTTAAGAAACAACGGGCAGATCTTATTAATGAGCGCTCACGCGATTTAAGCCCATTAAAAAAAGAAATTGAAGTTTTAGAAAACACAATCTGCAAAAATGAAAAAGAGTTAGAACAACTCAATCAAGAGCTACTCACAGCTTCTCAATCTAATAATATTGATCAATATGTTACGCTCTCAAAACGAGCCAAAGACTTGCAGCAAAACATCGAAGACGATTTCAAAAAACTCGAAACTCTCACCTTAAAACACGATGAAAAAGCAAAAAAATATGAAGCACTTTTGAAGGAATTAGAAGAAGTGTAGGAATTTAATTTACAATTTTTAAACTAGGGTAAATCAAACAATAAAATTTCAGAATCTTGTTTGGCTTTTAAAACAATTTTTTCTTCATTCTCAACAGAGGCTCCATCCCCCGCTTTTAAAACAAACTCGCCTATTTCTAATTCTCCACGAATCATTTGAATCCAAGCAAAACGCTTTGAATGCAAAGAGTAGTCCAAGGTTTTTCCCGCTTTCAAAATACTCGCATACAAAGAAACATCTTGATGAAGCCTAACCGAGCCTTCCCGTCCATCCTCAGAAGCAATCAATTTTAAAACGCCCTCTTTTGAAGAATTCGGAAAGTTTTTTTGTTCATAGCTCGGCGTTAAGCCTGCTTTCTGAGGCAAAATCCAAATCTGTAAAAGATGAACCTCTTCAGTAGGAGAGGAATTAAACTCGCTATGAGTCACGCCCGTACCCGCGCTCATTCGTTGGACATCACCCGGGCGAATCACCGAGCCATTTCCCATACTATCTTTGTGCTCGAGGGCTCCTTGTAAAACATACGTTACAATTTCCATATCGCGATGAGGATGGGTGCCAAACCCTTTACCTGGCGCGACTCGGTCTTCGTTGATTACTCGAAGCTCTCGAAAGCCCATATGATTTGGATCGTAATATTCTCCAAAAGAAAAAGTGTGAAAAGTATCGAGCCAACCAAAATTAAGATGTCCGCGAGCCTCAGATTTTCTTAAATTAATCATAATGAGCACCTTTCCTATTTGTGACGCTTCAATATTTTTAGTTCGTACAAAATTCTCTACCCGACATATCATTCCGCCAATTTTTTAACACTCGCCGTCAAATAACCTACTCTTGCGGGTTTGCGGGCAGTTCATTTACAATTTCAAAATGCGAATCTTTTCCCGATCTCTCGCATTCCTTAAAACAGAAAGAAGATATAATCCTATTCTTGTGGGGACAACAAGATCAAGAATTGAAATGCTATATGTTTTTTCTTTTGAGGCGTCTTGAGTTCGGTGAAAACAAACGAGGAGAAAGCAAATGAAAAAAAAGTTAGTCTTCTCAATTATTTCCATCCTATCCCTCTACTTTGCTTCGAGCGCAGTAGTTTATGCCGAAGGTGGAGTTCAAATGAAAGTTTATGTAGAAGGAGAAGGTGGAACTGTACGTGATGATGGAGGATTTAGCTGTTTGAGTGGGAGTATTTGCTTAAGAGAAGTGCCCGTCGATTCCACACTAAACTTTACGGCGGAGGCAGCAGACGGTGCAGTATTTTTAGGATGGGACTCCGACTGTGGAACCGAAACCAGTTGCAGCCTTCAAATTACGGAAGATACTGTTTTAATTGCTCATTTTTCTACTCTCTCCCGCCTAGAAAGAGCAGAGACTAGCACCCCAACTCCCACTTTAAGTAATGCGCAAACAGCCACGAGCTCGTCGACTCCTTCCGACAAAGAAGAGAGATCCGGAAAACCCAGTGTCTCAGGAACAGGAGAATTGAGTGCCGTACAAAATACGCGCCCAGAGCCTATGCCCGCAAGTACTTTGAGCACTGCGAGCTCCACCCCTAGCAGTTCCGGAAGCAGCGGCAAGTAAACGAAAGGTTGATTTTTAGGCGTTGCTTTGTCAGAAGCCTCTCTTCCCCTCTGCACTCAAAGGGAGGGAAAGAGAGGTTATTTGACTATTTCATCGATTTCTGAGGCCCAGCGTTATCATCCGCCCACCCAAGTGTGTAAGCTTAAGCTTTCTCAGACTTTAAATCCGGCTCAATTGAGCAAGACCCTTTCCGAATTGAGCTCTCTTTCCCTCGATGTGATTGAAAAAGCGCTCTGGCACGGAGGCATATTTGCCGACGATCAACGTCTGTGCTGCGAAAAGCTTCCCATCCTTAACTCCGGCGCTCAAATTCAAATTTATTATTTTCTTCGAGATCCCGAACCCATCCCGATTGTCGCATCACACCTTCTTTTTGAAGACAAAGGCTTTTTGGCCGTACAAAAACCCGCCTGGCTCCCGATTCAAGGCTCTCGGGTTAGTCTAAGATTTGGTTTAGAATATCAACTTCAAGAGTTTTTAGGATTGAAAAATCTTCATGCGGTTCACCGTTTAGATCGCGAAACTAGTGGAATTGTCTTGTTTGCCTACGATAAAAAAATCGAAACCCAACTCATGAAACAATTTCAAGAACATAAAGTAAAAAAGACTTATTTAGCGGTGGTTGCTAACCCCAACCTTCCCCTCGAATGGGAAGTTAAAGGCTATCTGCGCCGCGACTTTAGACGACTCCCTCAAAACTACTACCAATTCTATACCCAAGAAATTTCCCATTCGCGGTACAGCGAAACCCATTTTCTAAAATTAAAGACCGAAGAAATTTATAGTTTAATCCAAGCAAGCCCCAAAACCGGTCGAACCCATCAAATACGCGTTCATTTAAGAGAGCAGGCGGCGCCCATTGTGGGCGACTCTGTCTATGGAGATGGAGATAGAAATTTTAAAGATTTTCGTTTACAACTTCACGCCTATGCTCTTGAATTTTATCATCCTCATTCTCAGAAACGAATTGAGCTCAAAACACTCTTTCCGGAGGACTTTTTGGTAAAACTATGAAAAAAAATATTTTTCACCTGGCTTTTCCAAGCCATAACTTAAAGCTTACGGAAGCATTTTATACGCAATTAGGCAGTAAACTTGGGCGAAAATCTGAGCATGCCCTTATCTTAAATCTGGGAGGCCATCAAATCGTCGCCCAAAAAGTGAAAGAGCGCCCCCCTAAACAGGTAGGAATTTATCCCCGACATTTTGGATTAGTTTTTCAAAAACTCTCGGAGTGGAAAAAACTTTTAAAGCGCGCTCAAAAGAATAAACTTAAATTCTATCAAGAGGCAAAAATTCGATATCCTAAAACCTCGCTTGAACATTATAGTTTTTTCTTGGAAGATCCTTCTCACAATCTTTTAGAATTCAAACATTACACCCATTCTTCTGCAATATTTGGCGAAAGGAACTTTAAAAAAGTAGGGGAAGAAAAAAGGAAAAAAAATGACTCATCTCTGGATTCCTGAGATTGCCATTTGGGAAAAGATTTTTCGATCAATTGCAGTGTATGTATTCATATTTCTAGCATTTCGTTTCTCTGGAAAAAAACAAATTGGGCAGCTTTCGCCTTTTGATTTTGTTGTGCTTCTCATTATTGCCAATGTGGTTCAAAATGCAGTGATCGGCCCAGACAATTCTCTTTCGGGAGGACTAATTGGTGCTGTGACTATCCTCTTACTTAATTACTTGCTCGATCTCTTGGCCTATCGTTCTCCCAAAGCCCGCCATCTTTTAGAGTCGAGCCCCACTATTTTACTTCATAATGGCAAAACAAATCACGAGAATATGGAAAAAGAGAAAGTAACGCAAGAAGAACTCTTAACGGCCCTGCGAACCAATGGAATACTCAATCCTTCTCAAGTTCGCTATGCGATTTTAGAAGAAAATGGCACAATTAGTGTCATTCCAAAATAATATGGCTCAAACACTTTTTTTTATTTTTAAAGCGACCCTCTCTGGTGTGCTTATCGCCCTCATTAGTAGTCTAGCCAAAAGTTTTCCAAAATGGGCCGCCCTCTTAACGGCCTTGCCCTTAATGACTTTTCTTTCTTTGATTTGGATCTATGTTGAGACAAAAGATTTGAATCTTTTAGAACATTACACCCGTGATGTTTTACTCTGGGTCTTACCCAGCCTTCTTTTCTTTGTCGCGGCCATTTATTTTTTTCATCTCCGATTTCCTTTTATTTTGTCTCTGAGTTTGTCGACCCTTATTCTGGGGGTCGCGGTGTTTCTTTTTCAAAAATTGGGTATTCTGAAATAATATGCCTTCACGAAATCAGATCAAATTTAAATACTCCGAAAAAACATTAGAGCACGCAAAAGAACTGCTACTCAAAGGGGAGCTTGTCGCCTTCCCGACTGAAACCGTCTATGGCTTAGGAGGGCGTGCGGACAAAACAGAAGTCATACAAAAAATTTATCAAGCCAAAGGAAGGCCCCGCAATAACCCGTTAATTCTGCATTTTGTTTCTGCAGAAGAAGCAAAAAAATGGGTGAAGCACTGGCCCGAAAACGCCCAAAAATTATCTGAAATATTTTGGCCAGGTCCCCTCACACTGGTACTCCCCGCTTCTGATAAAATCCCCCTCGAAGCCCGGGCAGGACTGCCCACTGTGGCCATTCGTGTCCCCGCTCACCCTCTTGCTTTAGCATTATTGCAGGCAGTTCAGGTGCCACTCGCGGCACCGAGCGCCAACCCCTCAGGCGCTTTGAGTCCTACGCGGGCTGAACACGTTGCAAAAAACTTAAAAGACAAAGTCTCTCTTATTTTAGATGGGGGGGCCACCGACTTAGGGATTGAAAGTACGGTACTCGATCTTACGACTCTTCCTCCGCGCATTTTACGCCCTGGAAAAATTTCAAAACTAGAAATTGAGAAATGGATTGGGCCCATTGAAGAGGGGCTTGAAATCAAATCGAACGAAAACCTTCCCTCCCCCGGTTTATTAGAAAAACACTACTCTCCCCAAGCTCAAGTAATTTTCTTTGAGAAAGAAAATTTGCCTTCTCAGATAAAAGCATTCCAAACTCAAAGTAAAAAAGTAGCATTTCTTCTCCGTCAGCTGCCGCTTATTTCAGATTTTAAGAGCTTAAAAATAGGAGAAACCCCCGAAGGCTATGCAAAAGAATTATATGCTAAACTTCACGCGCTCGATGATGAAAATTTTGAAATAATTGCCATTGAAGCCCCGCCTGAAACCGAAGAATGGAAAGCCATCTGGAATCGTTTGGAGCGCATGAAATGAAAGTGGCGCTCTACCATCCTGAGATTCCTCAAAACACCGGAAATATTGGGCGGCTTTGTGTTGCCACCAATACCGAGCTCATTTTAGTGCGTCCACTCGGTTTTTTTCTAGATTCTAAGGCTCTCAAACGCTCCGGGCTTGATTATTGGGAAAATCTAAAAGTGACCCTGGTTGATAGCTTAGAGGAAATCCAAGAGCAAAACCCCCAGTCTCGGCTTTGGTATTTAAGTACAAAAGGCAAGATTCCTTATACACAAGCCGCTTATCGGAGCTCGGATATTTTAGTATTTGGTTCTGAAGGATCGGGCCTACCCCAGGCCATTTTTGAGCAAAATCCTGAGTCTATCCTTACCCTTCCCATGTGGGGGCCTGTGCGAAGTTTAAACTTGGCAACCAGTGTAGGAATCAGTCTTTATGAGGCTTATCGGCAGTTGAATGATAACTTTACCCTTGTCAAAACTTATTGAAATTGGAAAAATACGATTAAGCCGCAACTTTAATGGCGGTGATTGCCGACAATAATGACGACTACTGCAATATTACTAAATTAGGAGAATGTTTTTATGAGAAAACTCTATTTATTACTCACTGCTCTTTGTATGTTTTCTCCCACTTTAGTCCACGCAGACTCTTTGTGTGGAATGCTAGGATCCGGAGTAAGATATTGTCCGGGGTCGGTTGCCGTTGAAACGCTTAGTCCTGAAACTTGCTCTATTACAGCCACCACCGACGCAGAGCGT
>CAYWGE010000045.1:0-10167 GCA_964457215.1 uncultured Pseudomonadota bacterium | reverse complement strand
TTAATGGTCGTAAAGTAGTAATCGCCTCTTGGGAGCTCCAAAAAAAAGATCAAATCACCCTCCAAGATGAAAAAGATAATACTGCAGCCCCAGCTTCCGTAAAGAACTATTTTCTAAAAGTTATTTTCGAAGACGAAACACTCTTGGTCGTTGAAAAAGAAACAGGCATTGCTTGTGAACGCTCCCCCCTAGACTACAAGCCCTCTCTGCCTGAAATTGTTTATGAATATTTAAAGCGAGCTCACCCGACTCACACGCATCCCTTTGTACTCCCGATTCACCGGCTCGATCGTGGGACTAGCGGGGTCATGGTCTATGGAAAAAGTAAAGCGGCCGAAGGATTGCTGAATGATTTTAAACAACACAGTATTCATCGAACGTATGTAGCCTTAGTCGAAGGCGTAATGAAAACAAATATCGGGGCGATTCGAGCATCGCTTACCAAAACCCCTTCGGCTAAAGGTAAAAAAATGCATATCGCCACGGATGATAAAGGGAAAAGCGCAGTGACCGAATATGAAGTCATCCAAAAACATGCAGGCCAGACTTTAGTTCGCTTAAACTTAAAAACCGGAAGGACTCACCAAATCCGCGCTCATCTCGCGCATATCGGCCACCCGGTTGTAGGAGATGAAATGTATGGAAAAAAACAAAAGGACCGTTCTTCAGGACGCTTGGCCCTTCATGCAACGGAATTAGGATTTATCCATCCTGTCACTCACAAAAAAGTGCTCTTCCGCTCCAAACTGCCGAAGACTTTCCAAAAGAAAATCGACTCCAGCATCGCCAAAACCGTGGGGATGAAAAAAGTTTAAGCTCAACGGCCCTCACTTATTCGAGTGCTGCCACAATCTCACGGGTCGCATTGGTCATGATTGAAACATTATCCTGGCGAACCTGAGTGCTTTTACGACGAGAGAGTTGCATTTTCACGATCACACTATAGTTACCAACAGGCAACGTTTTCACTGTCGTCGGATGGTAGCTTGCCACTTGCTTGCCCGATTTATCTAAAACTTCCACCATATCGGTTGCAGGGTCTGGCGAGCTCACTTTTAAATTTCCATAGCCTGTTACAAATACGTCTGTCCGTTCGGTAGGATGAACAGTAATGGCCTTACTCCATTCTTGATCTTGGAGTTTTACCTTTACGGTGTAATCTCCCACTGGGACTTTGATCGTTTCTTCGGGTTTAAAGCTTTGCTGAAAACTTCCGGTCTTTGCAACAATTTGGCAGGTGTCTGAACTAGGTAGAGGAGAATGAACGGCTACTTGCCCATACCGACGTTCGGATTTCGGAGCAACCGGATCTAAGGCCCAAACAGGTGAGATGAAAATTGCCAAAAGAAAAATGACGACTAGTGTTTGATATCTTTTCATAAATCTCCTTTGTTCAGCATTATTTGATAGGTTTTAATTTTTGAATAGTATCTGCTTTCTCAATACGTAAATCTCCATCATTTTGGAAAGGTTTATGAGGAATTGTTGGGGCATAGACTAAATCTCCGCGAACCAAATTTTCAAAATCGCGATTTTGAGGGGAGCCCATTTTATCGAGCCGAGTGAGGTGCCAACGACCGGCCGGACCGCAAAGCACTACTTCTGCTTTTCCTCGCGATTCCATTAAATTACTAATAACGCGATAAGTTTCAGGTTTATGAAGTGCCGGCCCAAGATTTGGATTTGCTAACTCATTGGTATTTTGCGGAGTAAAAATCATATAGGAACATTTTAAATACTCATTTTTATTCTTTAAAAGCTTGTCCAGCTGCCGCATGAAATCCGGCTCTTGCCAAGGCATATAAAAATGGCACCAATCTCTGGGTTCCGCGATCAACATAGGGCAGGGTTTAGTATGCAAACATGGTGAATAAAGATGTAACGAACGCTTTTTAATAAGATGATCGCGAAGCTCCATCAAAGGCCGTGTCGTTTTTTGAAGAGCAGGATCCATTAAAATCAAATAACCTTCAGTCGCCAAATGACGTTCAACAATCTTCTCAAGAAATTTTACTTTTTCAGAAATCGGTGCGTTCCATTCATTTAAAAAATTAGCGGCAATAATCAAATCAAACTGGTCATTTTTGAGTAAGGTATCGGGTTTTCCACGTCGTAAATCAAAAGTTCGTCCCAGCTGATTAAGACGAAAAGAATAATCACGCGACTTAAGATGTCTAATCCACTCTTCATGCAAAACTTGGGCATCTTTCAAAATGTGATAATTTTGGTCTAAAGATAAAACTTCGATGTTTCGAGAAATCTTTTTGGGATCTGCGCCGCCTTTTTT
This sequence comes from uncultured Pseudomonadota bacterium, assembly GCA_964457215.1. Lineage (GTDB taxonomy): Bacteria > UBA10199 > UBA10199 > JADFYH01 > JADFYH01 > CAYLKF01. Next base: position 7,880 of record CAYWGE010000045.1, on the reverse strand, counting down.
GGAAAGCAAATCAATGGCGGCCAAACTAGCGGTGCCTGGGCCACAACCTAAATCTAGAATTTTATATTGAGATTTTAAAAAGAATTTATCAGGAAGCTTCGCTAAAACGGATTGAGTTTTACAAAAATTGAGGGGGAAAAAATATAGCAAATACCCCGCACGGAGTTTTTTATCATTCAAATAATTTAAAGGCAGATCACTTCGGCCTGTTGTAAAGTAATCGGAAAGGGTTTTTGCCCCTTCTGCGAAAAACTTTAAATCTTTAAGGCCAAAATCGCGGGCAGAAAAAACCTCTCGACGGCTTCCCGCATAAAAGGTTTGCTTAATATAACCCTTTAAAATATTTTCTAATGATTTGGGAAAGCTAATTTCCATAGTGTTTTAGCGAAGATAATATCTTACCACGTTTTGTTTAAGCTTCAAGGAAATGTACAAAAAATACTCACCTTCTCAGAGCTGTAAAAGGATGAATACTATCAAAAATGATTAAAATAAAGGAAAATCAAAAGGATATGAGCTCTTCTTCTGTGGGGGTCCTTCTTCTCCATGGCTTTACCTCGAGCTTAAAAGCCGTCGATGGCTTGGTGCCCTTTCTTAAAAAATACAAAATTCCCTATAAAATTCCAATACTCCGGGGACATTCCAGCTCGCCTCAAAGCCTGGCAAAAACCCGTTTTGAAGATTGGTATCAAGACGCCCAAGCCTCTTTTGAGGCCCTTTCAAAAGAGGTGGATCAAATTATTGTAGTTGGACTTTCGATGGGAGGGCTTTTAACGCTCAAACTTTCGATGGAATATCCAAATAAAATTGTAGGGATTGTCACGGTAGCGGCTGCCTTAAAATTTTCGGATCCACTAGCAGGATTAAGTTCTTTTTTGAGTAAAATTATTCCTTACTGGCCAAGTCCTCAGACCTTTAACGATAAAAATCTCGCTAAACATAATACCAATTATAAATGGTTTTCGACCAAAGCTTTTGCCTCTTTATATAAAGCTTCTTGTGCCATTGAAAAAGAACTAGGCCGAGTCAAAGTCCCTCTTTTAATCATTCATTCTAAAAAAGATCGAACGATTCCACCTCGCGCGGCAGAAATTATTTTTGCGAAAGTAGGATCCAAACAAAAAGAAATCGTCTGGTTTGAAAACTCAGGTCATGAAATGATGCAAGATTTAGAGGCAAAGGCAGTGTTTGAAAAAATTATGCAGTTTATTATTCCTTATCTTTCTTCCAACTCAAAATGAATCGGTACTCTTAAGGCACTCGAATAATAAGGTAAAGGAACTGCCCGCCGCACTGTCGCCAAGGCTTCTTCATCTAAAACTGGAAACCCACTAGACTTAATGACAGAAAGTTTTTCGAGATTACCGGAGGGATTAATTAAAAATTCGACTTCAACAATCCCTTGCCAAGCTCTTGCCCGGGCTAAAGCGGGATAGTGTTTGGCACGTTGAATTTTACGCAAAATTTCCGATTTAATATCACGCCCTCCTCCAACACCACCGCCCCCGCCGCTCCCTTGCCCTGGGGCCGAACTTGCGCCGGGAGTTCCCCCTTGCCCTAAATCATTTTTTTCTCCTCCTAGATCCGAGACGGATGTTTTTTGGGGGCTGGGAGTAATGGATACCGCATGCGGAGTAGGCTGCGTTTTTTGCCTAGCGACGGGCGTTTGCGATGGAGAAACTGCACTTGTTTTTTGAGGGGCTCCCCCCTGCTTATTTCCCAGGCCAACCCAGACAGGAGAATTACCTTTCCCTCCTCCAGCTGAAAATTCCTTTTTCCAAAATTCATTGGCAAAAAATAAAAGTGCCCCCACCAAAAGCAGATGAAAAAATACCGAAAGTAAAAGTGAGCGACTTATTTTTTTCATGCGGATTCTAAAATAAAGGTTTTTCTCCCATTTTTTTCGTCCATCCGTAGGGGAACCTCAAACACTTCTTGCAACAACTTAGGTTCTAAAATCTGCTCCGTAGGACCCGAGGCAATAATTTTTCCTTCCTTTAAAAGAAGAATATTTTTACACGTAAGCGCCGCAAAATTCAGATCGTGCACCACCATCATCAAAGCCAAGTTCTCTTTTTCTTGAACCTGTTTTAAAAGAGTGGCGATCTGTAGTTGGTGTTTCAAGTCTAAATGCGTGGTGGGTTCATCGAGAAGCAAAATTTGAGGTTTTTGTGCTAGGGCACGCGCAATCTTCACCCGTTCTTTTTCGCCTCCGGAGAGTTCTGTGATTTTTTGATCGGCAAACTGCAAACAATCGGCATGCTTCATAGCTTCAAGCACAATTTCTAAATCTTTGGCCGATTCCCAAGCAAAAGGTTTTGAGTAAGCCCAACGCCCCATCAGCACGATTTCACGAACCGTATACGCAAATGAGCTTTCTTCTTCCTGAGGCACTACTCCAATCCATTGCGCCCGTTTTTTTGCAGGATAAGAAGAAAGGGGGTTGCCTTTGAGCAAAACGTTTCCTGTCTTTGGCTTCAAGACGCCCGCTAAAAGACGAAGCAAAGTCGTTTTTCCGCTTCCGTTCGGGCCTAAAACTCCTACAAAATCTCCTCGCGCAAGTTCACAGTAAACAGAATTCAGAATCGATTTTTCATCGTAAGCAAAAGAAAGATTTTGTGCGGAGAGCAAACTCATTGTTTTCCTTTCTTGAGTAAGTAGAAAAAGAAAGGAGCTCCAACTAAGGCAGTAATCACCCCCACAGGTAATTGAGTTTGAATTTGAGCACCCGAAAATAAAACGCGTGCGACCCAATCGGCTAAGACTAGAAAAGTACCCCCTAAAAGCGCTGAGGCGGGGAGTACTTTACGGTGGTCGGATCCAAAAAGTAACCGCGTCATATGGGGCACAGCCAAACCCACAAAACCGATAAGCCCTGACACCGAAACACAAGCTCCCACAATTAAAGACGCCGCAATAAAAACGCGGCGACGCACCGCTTCTACATCCACGCCTAAAATACGCGCACTCTCCTCGCCCAAACTTAATAAATTCAGCGCCGAAGCTTCACGGAATAAAATAAAAAATCCAAGCCCCATTAAAATGGTCAGAAGTAGAAGTCGGGGATATTCAATCGCTTCTAAAGATCCAACCATCATAAACCAAATTCGGTGAAGATCTTCGATCGAAAGGATGGAATTGATAAATAAAATCAGCGCAAAAGTGGTAGTGTTAAATAAAACACCCACGAGAAGCAAATTGTGTGGATGAAGACGGCCTTTTTGAGAAGCTAAAAAATAAATAAAAAACATCGACGCCAAGGCGCTTAAAAAAGAAACTAGAGAAACCCCTAAGAAAGGCAGATGAAAGCCTACGGCAAACACACTCCCTAGAGCCGCACCTCCGGAAACTCCCAAGATAAAAGGATCTGCCATTGGGTTCTTCAAGAGTGCTTGGAAGGCCACTCCCGCCACCGAAAGGCCCATCCCCACTAAAAATCCAAGCAAAACCCGTGGGACCCGTACTTCGAATAAGAGCACACGGGCCATAGAATTAGGGTCGTGTAAAAGGTCGCGCAAAGAAATAGGTTCAATACCGACCAAAAGCACTAAGGCCGAAATGCAGAGGAGAAAGAAAAAAAGGAAAAAAAGCTTCATAAGTCCTTGCCCCAAATCGAGGAGGATATTTTATTGAATCTCCTCAAAAATTTTATTCAACTCTTCTCCAATGCGCGGGGAAGCACGCAATCTTACAATATCTAAGAAATAAACTTTTTGATTTTTTACGGCCGGGATTTGCGGAAAACGTTTCCATTGATTTAAAATTTCTTCTCGAGCACGCGGGCTTGCCTCAGATCCCATCGAAAAATCTAAAATCAAATCAGGAGCAGAACTAATAGCTTGTTCGAGAGAATAAACCGGATATTTCAAACGACTTTCCTCTGCCACATTCTTCAACCCTAAATAAGGAGTCACATCTTGGAATAAGTTATTGGATCCTGCCACCACTAAAGGTTGATGACCTACTATAAATAAAACTCGTAGAGGTTTTAAATTTTTTTGACTTACTTTCTGTTTTAAAAGATTCAAATCGCTATTGAGGCTTGCTTGAATTTTCTCAGCTTGTTCTTTTCTTCCCAAAAGTTGTCCTAAATCGATTAGTGTTTTTTTTAATTGTTCTAAGGTGTCCGTATTAAATAAAGCGACGTGGTAAGATCTATTTTGAAGAAATTCAATTTCTCGACGCGAACTATTTTCTTGAGAGCCCACAATCAAATCCGGTTTTTTGGCAAGTACCCGCTCTAGATCGGGTTGTAGATAATCGGCAACTTTGTCAATTTTTTTGGCTTCGGGAGGAATATCACAAAAGCTGGTGACGCCTACAATTTTGTCCCCCACGCCTAAGGCAAAAAGAATTTCAGTAAGATTGGGTTTTAAGGAGATAATTCGTTGAAAGGCGAACGCATTGGAAAAGAGAAGAGAGAAAAAAAAGCTAAGAAGAAGGAATATCGATTTGGGTAACTTCGGCTCCGTGACCAATCTCGGCCAACCAATGTTCCAAAAGTTTATCCAGGCTTTCCACATACGGTTCCATTCCATGGACTTCCCGATGGGCCGACTGTTGGATTTGCGACCGCAGTTGAAACACTTTCTTTTTAAGGCGCGCAATTTCATGGCTATAATCTAAAGTATTTAAATTCAAACTGTACAAAGCATCTCGCGCTAACATTAAGCTGACAAACGATTCATAATAAGGAAGCACTTCTTCATGCGGTTCATCTTCCTTCTTCAAAAACTTTCTCGATTTTACAAAATAAGATTCAGCACCCTGAAAATCATCTCGACTGAGACGCACACGACCTAAAATAAAATGTGCAAAACTATTCTTCGGATGCTTTTTCAAAAACTCTTGGGCTAAGGCTTCGGCTTCATCAATACGTGCCAAACTCATCAGGGCTCGCGCACGGTACAGCGGACATTCTGGACGCTCTTTTACTTTCGATGAAAAATCAAAAACACAAAGCGCCGCGCCTGTTTGCCCAATATTTAAAAGTTTTTCCCCTACCTGCAATAAATAGCGCGAAACATAAGCAGGGCGTTTTTCAGATCGAAAAGCAATTTCCTGTTTTTTATCGAGCAAGTCCGGTCGATTTAAACTTAAGCCACGCAATTTGAGAGGGAGCAAATTCTTCAGTTGCACTAAATCATTTTCCAAAACGCGTGGACTTTGAAGCTCAACGCAGCGTTTACTCCGTTCTGAAAAAAGATAAATAGAAGCCATATCGGCCCGGAGTCTGGCACAGACTCAGCGGGAGGGTCAATACCCCAATTCTCTACCCCCCTTTATTAAAGGGAGGTCCGGAGAAATTTTTCTTTTAAAATTCCCCTCAATCCCCTTCCAAAGGGGAATAAAAACCTTAATAAGTTTTTATGGCTGCTATAGTATGCCCATTGCAACGAATACTAAATAAATCAGGCCCCGTATAATTTACTCCAGGAATCCCGGGGCGAATAGCCAAGGGGCCTGCCCCTTCAATTCCTGGGCTGGGCGAACTTAAATCAGCCTTGGGTACATATTGAGAGATTTGAGTCCCCGACACATCAAACCCCACCACACTGCTGGTATTAAAACTTGCCGCAAATAGGCTTTTTTCATCCTCACTGAGGACAACATCAGTAATAAAATCTGTACCATTTGTTGCTTGAGTCACCACAATGGGGTTACTCCCTCCATGCACGACGCTCAGAGGACTCAAACTCAATTCTAAAAGATAGCCACCGCTTGAACTGCCTAAAAAAGCACGATTATTGCTCGTCACCGCCCAAGATCGGAAAGAAGGCGCAGTCATTCCTAAATCGAGAGAATCTTCGATTGCGCCAGTACTAGGATCAATGAGGTCGACTCCTCCGCGAGTGAGAGGTCGGGAGCCTCCGTCGGCAATCACAGTCACGCCACTACAAGTAGCTAAAAGCTTTCCATTCGGTAAAGCGGTAAGGCCGGTTGTATTAAAAGCCATTCTTTCTGCTTGCTCACAATCACTCGCTGTATAAATCGAAGTCGCATTGATATGCTCTGCACCCGTATTTTCACCGCTGATGTCATAATAACGAATAATACCCTGCCCCCAACGTGCAGGAATGGCTGAAAAATTATAATTAGTGAAACTAATGGCTAAACGATTTCCAACCCGAGCCAAATATTGAGGGATCATCGGCACAAAGGATCCTCGAGGAACATCCGAAAGAATATTTACACCAGTGCCGGTACTGTTGACACTCACTTGAGCCAGAGAGGTGGTGAGTGATAGAGGATCCGTCATCGAGAGAGTTTGATAAACTGTTCCCGATCGAGGATTAAAATAAATCAGATGAGAAGAAGTGAGTAAAAAAGCGTGGTTCAAATCACTTACTAAGAGGTTTGCGGGAAGACCTGTGACCTCTCTTCGATCAAGACCTCGATAAACATCAGAAGGAAATCCAGCCAGGGGATTTGCATCCAAGTCAATGGCGATCACGCCACCCGAGAAAAGCGTCACAAACATCACTCGCCCTCCAGGACCTAAATGAGTGGGGTCATCCAAAATATCTAAATCCGGCGCACAATCCCCTCCTGTAGGAAAAGCTAAGTTATTGACCGCCCATTGTCCGGGTACTGCCGAATCTTCGTTGCGGCGGGCATCAGCGGTTTCAACACCTTGACCACAAGCCACGACAAAGTGAAGCACCCAAAATGCCAAAATGAGGAGGGTAGAATTTCTTATTTTTTTCATATTTTCTCCTTTTTTAAGGAAGCCTTACCGGGGGAGCAAAACCAAAATCCACATAGCCACCATCGGCATCTAAGGCTTCCATAATATTGCGTGCAGTATAAATTTCTTGCATTCCCTCCCAGCTGCAATCTTGGAGGGCATTTAGATAACAAAGAAAAGCTCCCTGAGCACCTTGAAGCGACACACGAAGCTCATGCTGCGAATTTTCGGACCCACTCACCCAGTCCATCGCTCGAAAAACAGGACTTCGATCGTCGCGAGAAATAGGACAAGGTTCTGGACTCGGCGGGCACCAATTGATTTGTTGGCAAATCGCAAAGACCCAGCGTTCTCGAAAAGGAGCCAAAAAAGGCAAAACGACCTCATGCCCTTCGAGCCGCACTCGATTCCGAAGTAACTGTGCTTGAGAAGGACCTACACAAACTTGAGCGGCTGAAGTCGCACCCGCTGAGCTCGCACAACCCACTAAAGGGATTAGATCAAAAATACTTAAGCCAGCTGAATTCGGACGTGGAATCCGATGAATGGGATGGGAAGCTAAGGTAAAACGAAGACGTGAAGCAACAGCGTCCGGCACCACTGAACAAACCGGTTCAGCGCGACAAAACATTTCGGAGACCGAAGGAGTAAAATTAAGTTCTGAAGAACCTATACAAATATTGGTACTCATATCTTCCTTTTATTGATGCAAAATCCCAATCGCTTCTAAATCAAAGCCCGAGTTATTCCCAGCAGGACTCAAGACACATTGAGTTTCTAGATCTCTGATTTTAATGAATCGAATCCAATCTAGACCTACTGTATCCAAATCAAAGGAGACTCCTCCTCCCGATAAAAGCTGTTCATCGCTATAACCACCCGGGGGCTCAGGACTAGGGAAGGTCCCCGCTAAAGTGGCTCCTGCACACCCTTCAGGAGTAGAGCTTGGAGGATTAAAAACGACCGCGCCAGAGCAAACTCGCATGGTACGCGGCGCACAAGAAAAGGGCACGTAACGCATCCCATCTTGGCTCACGGAGACTTCTGCATATTCAAGCCAGAGGATCATTGTCGCATTTTCATACACAATAAAATCTGCGCCTGGTCCATTGAGAATCGGAGTATCGGATTGGACAACGATTTGCCCGCCACTGCCCAGAGAAAGTATGCCTCCCCCTCGTCCTTCGGGAGC
>CAYWGE010000044.1:0-10179 GCA_964457215.1 uncultured Pseudomonadota bacterium | reverse complement strand
GCTGGAGTTTGGTAAAAACTAAGGTGCTAATTCCAAAATGAGGGACACGTGATAAGCAAGCCATGCCCGTAAAATGCGACATGATAGGGAGGCTCGAACGTTTACGTAAAAAACGCAAAGCACTCAGCCCCATAAAAATCGAATTAATCATGACAACATTTGCACCCGCCGCTTCTGACTGTTTTAATAAATTCTCTAAATTTTCGATTTCATCCGTTAAACTGGCCAAATACCCTTTGGGGCATCCAACCATTTTTTCAGCGCGAATCCTCGCATCTCCGCAAAGGCGCGCACGTTCTGCTAATGGAGACCACTCCATATCGCCCAGCATTTCATCATCTTTTGCGATATCGAGCCCTCCCAACCAGCTTTCAAAAGCTAATTGAGCAAAATCAGAAGGAGCTAAACCAATATTAGGTTTAACCACCCCAATAAAAAAAGGTCTGTCCCAAACTTTAAATTTTTCTCGGAGCCCTTTTAAACCAAATTGAGGTCCTTCAAACTGTTTCAGGTAAGAATCGGAGAATTCAATATCGCTCCATTTAATCGTTTCGATACCAGGGCAATAAAATGGGCCTTCACCGGCGGCCGCAGAAAGTAAGTTAGGAATTTTTGGTCCAAAATTTAAGTATGGATGAGCAACTTTAAGCTCATACACTCCTTTTCCTTCCCTTTCCAGAGGGACTAACGAGAGGATCTTCGCGGCATGAAGAGGCCGGAAATCTTCTTCAATTCCCGGGCGTGCCCACTGAGCAGTCGATTGTTCTGAGCAAAGTTGAGCCGCTACAAGACGAGGGTCCGCACCTGTTTCAAATCGATATTTAAAAAGAACATGATCTTCGAGAGAAATGTTAGGCAAAGCAAAAAAACTAGGAATGTCTTCTGGACGAATCAAGGAGTTTTATTCTCCTAATAAGGTAAGAACTACTTTTCTTAAGGGTCTTGAACCATCGAGCTCTATCGCAAAAATGGATTGCCATTCTCCAAGCAAAAGTCGCCCTTCTGCTACTACTAATCCTTGGTGAGAACTTAAAAGCGCAGAAAGGAGATGGCTGTGGGCATTTGGGCGTCCATCTAAACTATGGCGATTGTGCTGATAATCTTCATGGGCAGGGGCTAGTTTGCCAAAAAAACTCAGAATATCTTCTCTGAGATGTTCACACCATTCATTTACAATCACTGCCATGGTTGTATGCATACTGTTAATAGAGAGAAAACCATTTTTGATCGAAGAATTTTCCACAAAATTTTTAACCTGGCGGCTAATATCGATAATTTCTATGGGTTGACTGGTATTTAAATTAAGCGTGAGAGATTGAATCTTCATAATCTCATGATCTCCTATTCACCACATATTGAGCCATGGCTCGAAGGGGTTGGGCTCTATCATCAAAGCCATTTAAAAGGCCAATAGAGTCTTCAATGAGTTGCTGAGCCAATTTTTTTGATTTTTCTAGACCTAACAGACTGGGGTAAGTTGATTTTTCATTCGCTACATCCGAACCAATATCTTTTCCTATCTCCTCTCCCCCTTCTATATCTAAAACATCATCTGCGATCTGAAAAGCAAGTCCAATTTTCTCCCCATAAAGGCCTAAGGCTTCTAATTGAGCAGCCGTGGCTCCCCCTAATCGGGCTCCCGCTTCCACTGAAATACGAATAAGTTTTCCAGTTTTGTGTCGGTGAAGCTTTTCTAAATCCGTTAAACTAATCTTCTTTTTTTCACTTTGGAGATCTGCGACTTGTCCTCCAGCCATTCCCTTAGAGCCCGATGCATCGGCAATTTGTTCAATGACTTCCATCAATACCACAGGAGGAACTTTAGGATGTCGATGCCTGGCCATAATTCTAAAAGCCTCGGTGAGCAAAGCATCCCCGGCCAAAATCGCCATCGCCTCTCCAAAAATCTTATGATTGGTGGGCTTACCCCGGCGGAGCTCATCGTCATCCATAGCAGGAAGATCATCATGAATTAAAGAATAAGTGTGGATCATTTCAAGAGCCGCTGCGATCGGTAATACTTGGTCTAAACTTCCACCCACTGCTTCACAGGCGGCCAAAGCCAAGATCGGGCGCAGACGTTTTCCTCCTGCTCGAATACTATACATCATGGCCTCATGAAGTTTTTCGGGCCATTCTTTTTCAGGAGGGAGTAAATTCTCTAATGCTTCTTCCACCAATATACGGCGATCGTGGAGATATTTTTTTAAATCAACAGGGTTCACTCTTCTACCTCAAAAGGGACTTTTACGCGCTTTCCGCTTTCATCGGTCATAATTTTTTCTACAAAACCTTGAGCTTCATTCAAGGTAGTTTCACAAAAACGGGAAAGACTCATTCCTTCTTCAAATAACTTCATCGATTGTTCTAAACTCAAATCGCCCTCTTCCATTTTACGTACAATTTCTTCAAGTTTTTTCAAAGCGGGTTCAAATTTAGCTTTTTTAGAGGACATAGTTGTTCTTTATTACTTAAGGATTTAAAATAGGCTCCTTTGTCACGGCTTGAATTTTGGGTCAACCCCCTTTGTGATTGCTGTAATTTTACCTTCTGAGAGCCAAATATCTAATAATGAATCTTCTTCGACTTCGCCTGCTCGTTTGAGAGGAAAGTATTGTAGCCCTTTTTTGAGATACGTAATGGAATACCCTCTTTTCAAAACTGCCAAAGGAGAAAGAGCTTTTAAAGTTTGAGAAAAGGTTACGAAACTCCCGTGTAAATGTTGCCACTGTCTTTTCCATGCTAGAATCAAGCGCTCTTCTAATTCATCCACGCGTTGCAAAGATTCTTCTAAAATTTTTCGAGGATGTTTGAGATGACTTTTATAAAAATGAAACTTCTCACGCTGAGCATTAAAAAAATACCTCATAAGTGTTTGCAATGCTTCTCTAAAACCTTGGATTTTCAATTTTAATTCTTCTTTTACCGGCATCACGAGCTCTGCTGCTGCAGAGGGAGTTGCCGCTCTTAAATCCGCCACATAGTCTGCTAAGGTAATATCGATTTCATGTCCTACCGCAGAAATAACAGGAATTTTTGAGGCCACAATTGCACGAGCGACCTTTTCGGTATTAAAAGCCCATAAATCTTCTAACGAGCCCCCGCCTCGGCCCACAATCATTACCTCTATTTCTTCGAAAGTGTTCATTTCTTCAATTGCCGCGGCAATTTCAGGAGCTGCTTTCTCACCTTGAACAGAAACTGGAATCAATAAAATTTCAACACTTGGGCAACGACGTTTGAGCACATGAATTAAATCGCGAATCGCTGCGCCGGTAGAAGAAGTAATGAGTCCAATTTTACGGGGAAATAAAGGAAGGCTTTTTTTTCGGGAAGCATCAAACAAACCTTCGGCCTCTAATTTTTTTTTCAACTGTTCAAAGGCAAGTTGGAGAGCACCCAACCCCTTAGGCTCAATATAATCAAGGACTAATTGGTAATTCCCTCGCGGCTCATAAACCGTAACTCGACCCTGGGCAATCACCTCCAATCCATCTTCCAATTGAAAACGCAAAAGTCGATTACTGCCACGAAACATCACACTAGAGATTTGAGAACTCTTATCTTTCAATGAAAAATAATAATGGCCCGAATGATGTGCTTTGAAATTCGAAACTTCACCGGTCAACCAAACAGATGCAAACTGTCCTTCTAATAAAGATCGAATTCCGGAATTGAGCTCCGAAACGGTGTAAATTTTTTCAGGCATAACTTCTCCAAACTCTGTCGAATCAGTATTCATTCGGCAACTGGAAGAAACTTAGAATGTGCCTCAAAGAAAATCAACACATCATCATTACTTAGCTTGTTGAAAAAGGTTCAGAGGCTAGGCGCTGAAGAGCAGACAACCGGCGTCCCGTAAGTATACGGGATGAGGATTGGCGACGAGGAAGCAACGACGCAGAGGACCTTTTGCAACGAGCGTAGAAAATACAAAGGGCCCATGATCTTTCGATCGACGGACCCTTTGTTAGGGAGGAGTTATGAGTCATCTTTCCATCATCCGCCCTCCACGAATGATAGTTCCCAAAAGTGGGAAAAAATTATTTACTTCGCATCCGCCTCCAAAAAAGGGGAAGCATTCCTAAAATCCACACACCTAAAGTTGCAGGAGAAAATGGGGCATTGCCTAACGAACATCCCGCATTTTCTTTTCCATTATCACTCACCAAATCGGTACTCTCAGGTTTATCAGGCGTCGCACTCGCATTCGAATTTGCTCCAGCCGTAGGGGCCTGAATTTGGTTAGCATTGGGAGTGCTCGAAGCCGCAGCATTTCCACCGGTGCATTGATGCTGAACATTGCATTGTTCTCCCATCGTATTGGGATTTCCATCATCACAAGCGCCGCCCGTGGGTTTAAAATGACAGGTGGTGCGATCACAACAAGCATCGGTCGCTAAATCACATTCTTCGCCTTTGTCTACACGACCATTTCCACAAAGATTGATATGACACACATTCGGAGTAGCGGTATCACAGAGATAGCCCTGTTCAATCTGACAGGTAGAGCTGCATCCATCTCGGTTAACTGTATTTCCATCATCGCATTGTTCCATACCTTCTTTTTGGCCATCTCCACAGCTCACTTTATGGACAGGAGGCGCCCCTGCACAATGGTTTTGCCCATCGCACATATCGTTAACAGTCCCCATACTTCCATCGTCGCATCGAGTACGCGGGGCCTTGAAACGACATTGATCATCGCAACAACTTCGATCCGTATTATTATTCATTCCATCGTCGCATTGCTCAGTCCCGGTTAAAACTCCATCTCCACAACGATTATCATTCGGGCTTGGGTCACACACATCCCCTAAACTATCACGGTCTGCATTCGCTTGATCCGGATTAAATGTATTGGGACAATTATCTTGGGTGGTAAGGACACCATCGCAATCAATATCGTCTTTCGCACATTTTTCGACTTGGCTATCGGGATGAAGCGTCGTCCCGCAAATTAACTTATCCGCACGATCGCCTTTAATTTTAATACCTCGAATTAAAACCCCGGGGGCTGGCACATTGAGTGTGATCACACAACGCTCACCAAAACCTTCTCCATCCAGCGTTACTTCAACGGCATCTCCTTTACTAATGAGCAGAGAGGAACCGTCGTGATCAAAATCAGTATCTTGCAGGGAATTAATTGTAACGGGTTGTTGAAGTTTAATATTGTAGACGCCTGCATTGCCACCCAAGCGATCAAAGAGCATTTTTTCGGTGCAATAACGGAAACCTACCTGGTTACGCCCATTAAAGCCGGCTTCGATTTGGCCAATTAAAGAGTCTACATCGGTGGGATCAATTGAATTACTGCGCACGATACAGGTGGTATTATCTACAGTTCGGGCAAAAATTGACGCACTGGGTAAAAGGCAGGCTCCGATTAGTAGAGCGTTTATGAAGATTTTGGATGCGAATTTTTTCAACTTCCATCCTCCCAGTATAGAAGGCTTAGTTTTACTAATCAAAAACAAAGCATAATGACTTCTTTTTCAACAAACTCTTTGTTTTTGATAGTACTGGCCGATCCCTATCTTATTTGATCGGCTCAGTGAGCCCTTCTAAGTGAGTTATCGGATGGTTTGAAGAAAAGTTGCTTAAAAAAGCATTCAAAAATTCCCTTATTTTTCAAGCAACCTTATTAGGAAACTGCCGAAAATAGAGATAGGAAAGGATTTAACACTATGCGTTATTTACAAATACCTCGAATACCAGCCGGCGGATCCCAAACAGCAATTTCAGAAGAAACAGAAAGATTTCAAACCTGGCAAAACGTGCGGAATGTTTTAAGACATGTTGTGCTTGAAGTAGGGGTAGATGTTGGAGGAGTCGATCTAAACGGTAGAGGAATTTTTGCCGATCATTTTGGCATTCGAGGAGTTGTGGCCGCTGGGCCTCGTTTTTCTTTAGGACGCATCCCAGGAGGGGATTTATTTCTTAATATTCCAATTGATTTTCGCTTAGGTACTTTCTCAAGAGATTTTTCAGGAGGAAGTCGATCTGAAGTTTCAGATATTCAGCTGGGACTTCGCCCTACTCTGCAGCTTCGAATCAGTCGCACATTTCAGGTAAGTGGGTATGTTTTAGGCGCCGTTCATTTTTTAAGAAGTGAGGGCGTACAAATTGGAGGGGCACCTTTTCTCCAAGCATTGGAGAGCAATTCTCCCTCTCTTGGAGGAGGAATAGAAGGCTGCTTATTTAATAGCGCTTGCCTCTATGCGGAAGGTGGGCAAATTTTTGGAGTTACACCAGAGACTCCCGCAGATACTTCCGGAGCAAGTCCTCAAAATATAAACGCAGGAATTTTAAGTGTAGGATTACGTGGAAATTTATCCGCCGCGACTGTCCATATAGGAGATGCCCTTGTTGTTAGACAAGTGCACGAAGAGATTGCAAATTCACCTCTTGGACGTCTTTCACAATCGTTCGAAGCTTATAACACCCTTTTTAATAATATAAGACAGCTCAGTCGCCCCGAAGCGATTACACCGGAAAACATGAGAGCTCTCTACGATGCGGCTCAAACAGTGCTTACAAACTATCGAAACGTAAATACTCCGCATCCTAGCTGGACTGCAGAAGAAGCAAGAGAAGCCTACAGAGTGGCCGCAACTGCCTACTCCGGCGCTAGAATGATTGCTACTTCTTATAACCAGACCCATCCCCAAGCACAGCGGATCCGATTTAATCTCACGCGACCCGCGCGTCCTCATCATTTTGAATCTCGAGGACCGGGAGTTCTCGATCCTGAAAGTGGTATTCACATACGCTAGGACTCATTTTCTATCTTCTTTTCCCGCCCCCGATGACTCGGAGACGGCGTTTGGGAGAAGTGCCTTCGAGCACATTCATGATCGCTTCTTCATCATTCGCGGCTTTTTGCATCTTCGCTTCATCTTGAGCGACGATTTCACGCGTCATTTCGATTCCATAAGACGAAAGAATGGCAGCGATCTTATCAAAATGCTCTTCGATCGATTCGCGCACGGAGTCAAAACCGAGTTTGGCTGCCTTGGCCCGATTCCAGAAGGTGAAAGGATTCATATCAAAGAAAATAAAATCATCTTCTTTGGGTTCGATGAGGATGATATCGCCTTTGAAACTTTTATCATCTTGATAACGCTGAATGCCGTACATGAGACGAGAATGGTATAGAGTACGGAAAACTTGATTGAAAACTCCAAAGACTCCGCTATCGGAAATACGACGATCGCGGGTGATATAGCGATTGCCTTCGCGGATAAACTCTAAATTCACAATATTCTTGAAAGGTCGGAAGGGATTATAACAAATAATCAATTCGGCGCCTTTTTCGTAAGCTAAATCAATATTGGCCGTTTGACGAACACCACCATCGATATAGTCTACCCCTTTGATACGGGCAGGCTTATAAAATCCGGGCATGGCGGTAGAAGCCATAACCGCTTCGGAAATACTAATATCATTGCGTTCATCCCAACCAAAAATCGCGCGCTCGGAAGTATCGAGTTCCATCGATGAAATATACAAATCTTTGCCCGTCATTTTTTTCAGCACTTTGAAATTGTTGGACATCCGATTATTTTTCACCTGACGACGCAAATAATCTTCGAGGGCTTTATTATCAAAGGCTCCGCTTGGAATCGCAGAGATGACCGGCGGCCACGCACGAGAAGAATAAAGAGAGCGTGCCAACGGACGAACGGCCTGTTCATAATTCGAATAATTGGGTTCTTTTAAAAATCGAACCAGACCTTTTTTAAGACGGCCGGAAATTTGAGGGAAGGCACTGACAAAATCAACTAAGACGCCAGGTACGAAAGTAAAAGTTTGATAAAGATATTTGAGCGGCTTTTCAACAAACTCTTTGTAGTTGGGATAATACAGATGAAGGGGTGAGAGTTGTTCGAATCGTTCGCTCGTTCCATCTAAGCTTTTGAGCATTTCTTCGGGAGAGATTCCGCCGGCCAGTGGCACCGCTAAAAAACCACCCGCGGAGATACCGATATACATATCGAAATCGGTCACTTTTTTATTAACGAGGAAATCATTTAAAGCCTTGAGTCCCCCGGCTTTAAAGGCTCCGCCCGAGACGGCGCCCCCCGCTAAAACCAATGCCGTTTTCGCATGAGGTTTTTTCTTAGAAAGATCGCTCTTTTGGATAATCGTAATACCCATGAAATCGCTCCTTCCTTACCTATTCCTTAATACATTAAATAGACTTGCAGAAAATGCCACCCCGTCTAGGTAAAGTCCCACAGCTGACTCAATGTGTCAATTTTTGTTTTGCATCCTAAAAATTTTATCACCAACGCTTTCTCATTTTCCGAAGTTGATAAAGCGGATATGGATAATCCGAATAAGTACGATACGCCTTCTTGAAATTTTCGTAGGCGGCGTCTTCTTTGCCTTCTTTCAAATCGATGAAACCCAAATCCGTTAGAGCATAGGCTGTCCAAGCGGGAGCGGGATGTGTTGCTAAAAAAGCGTCGTAATCTTTGCGGGCTTCGGGGAGTTTTCCTTCTCGAAAATAAGTTTTTGCATCAAAAAATTGAGCAACGATTACATCGGGATTTTCTTTTTTAATCTTTTCAAAAATTTGATGGGCCGCTGAAAAATTTCCTTGTTGGCTGTACATATCTCCTAAAATATTTTTTAAGATCACATTCTCCGGATATTTTTTCAGCATTTCTTGTAAGGCGCCGGTTGTCTTCGCGAAATCGCGCGCTTCGTAATAGCAAAAAACTAAACTAATTTCTGCCAAAGGCCCCGCCACACGGCCAGACTTTGCCACTTCACTCACCATTGCTAAACCTTGAGCGCGCTTGTCGTCAAAAAAAGGCAAAAAACTAAATCGTGTCGTATAAACGCTTCTCCAATAATCATACATCCCTAAGCCGAGATTCACATCGATGTAAGTGGGATCGATCCCGCGGGCACGCGCCAAAGCTTTGCGGGCAATATTCGCCTGGGTGAGGCCTTTCCAAACTTGATCTTTGCGCATGAGATAAAAACCGCGCATTCCCGCTGCTGCCCCTACGATAAAAAGCTCGAAAGGGCTGGCCTCATTGTTCTTCAGCACTGCATCCGAGATACGCTCATTCTCTTTAGAAACTTCTTCGTACTCTTTATCAAAACGAAAATCATAATTCTCAAACATGTGCACTTGCCACGCTGCCATTTGCCCAAAGCTCCCTAAAGGAGAATTGGGATTCTCTTGGCTCACTTTTTTAAAGTGATCGATGGCTTCGGTGTAACGACGGTGTAAAATTAGATCGCGACCAATGACAGCTTTTTGTTCTAACTCACTGAGTGCTGGTTTGGAGCTTGAATCTTGCGCGAAAGAAGAAGCAGAAAATAAAAAAAGAAGAAAAAAGACTAATGGTTTCTTTAAAAACATAGTTGAAAGGGGTTACGTTCTTATTCTTTCCACTCTTTTTCGATAAAATCGAGGACCTTTTGTTCGGCCTTCACGCCCTGAAGCTGATTAATTTCCCGAATCCCCATTGGAGAAGTAATATTTACTTCAGTCAAAAATCCGCCGATTAGATCAAGCCCCGCAAAATAGAGTCCTTGCTTTGCCAAAAGAGGCGCAATTTTTTCAGCGATCTCTTGTTCGCGCTTACTTAAGGTGCATTTTTTGAGTTTTCCCCCACTATGGAGATTGGCCCGATGTTCTCCAATTTTAGGCACCCGCGCAAAATAACCGATAATTTCACCATTGAGAAGCAACACGCGTTTATCGCCTTCTTGAACCTGCGGAAGATAGGCTTGAGCGACAATGTATTCGCTTGAATTTTTGGAGAGTAAATCAAAAGCAACAGTTACATTCGAATCTATTTTTTGAAAGGCGAAAACACCTTGGCCCCCAGAACCTCCTAAGGGTTTGAGCACAATCCCTTGTTTTTGCCCTTGAGCAAAGCGCGCGACTTCATCCCAAGAACGTGTAATACAAGTAGGGGGAACATATTTTTGGAATTCTAAAGGGATAATCTTCTCAGAGGACTGTAAAATTGCCGACGGCTCATTCATCAGAAACACCTTGCCCTCAAGCAATCGAAGCAGATAGAGGTGTTGGGTAAAAACCAGATCGACTGGAGGATCCTTTCTTAAGAAGAGTACATCGAAAGAATCTAGAGTTAGGTAAGAGGATTTTAATATTTTATAGAAGGGCCTGCGGCCAATTCCAATAAT
>CAYWGE010000043.1:1555-10204 GCA_964457215.1 uncultured Pseudomonadota bacterium | reverse complement strand
CAAGACTTCTCAGGCTAAATTGGCAACGAATCAGACGAGTAGTTTAGATGCAGTTCAAAGCCAAAGTGAACTTGCTAAAGTTTTAAGTGAAAAAGAAAATTTGAAACAAGTTCAATCGGGGCTTCGAGCAAAACTTAATCAAATCCTTGCGCGAGACATTGATTCTCCTGTGAAAGTGAGCTCTCAACTTCCACTTCCTCATTGGAATATGAGCCTAGAAGATTCGCTAGAGTTAGCTTTAGTTCAACAACCTAAATTGAAAATTGCAGAACATCAGATCGAGGAAAAAAAATGGGGAATTAAAGCCGCTAAGCGTGAGTATTTGCCAGATTTAGATGCTCAGGTAGAATATGTCCAAAGACCTAGTGATTCTCCCAATGCAAGTTTGGGTAATGCTTGGACAGGTCAACTTATGCTCACTGTGCCGGTGATGTTTAAAAAGAAGATGAAAGGGGTGGAACAAGCCGAGGCAGAGTTGGCCAGTGCTCATTACAATTATACCGCCACCAAAAATGAAGTGGGGTTTCGCGTGAAAGAAACTTATACTCGGCTTCAGAGCACCTTAAAGGTTTTGGAGTTGAATCAGAAAACATTACTTCCCCAAGCAGAACAATCCTTGCAAATTTCTTTGGCGGCTTACGAAGCAGGAAAAGCCGATTTTCTGCCGGTTTTACTGAGTGCGAGAAATCTTTTTGAAATTCAAAGTGCCTATTGGAAAAATTTCGAAAATTATACAGCGGCTTATTCGGAACTCGAAGAAGTTTTAGGAGCTACCCAAGAAGAACTTTCTGAGAAGAAAGTAGATACCTCTGAAAAAATAAATCAAAAATCGGGAGGGCAATCATGAAAAAAATATTTTTTGTTTTTCTGTTTGTCCTTTTCTTTGCCAAAACGATTACGAGTTTTGCAGAAGAGAAGAAAATTCTTTATTACGTCGACCCGATGCACCCCTGGTATAAATCAGATAAACCGGGAATAGCACCCGATTGCGGAATGGATTTAACTCCGGTTTATGAGGAATCAGGCAATATGCCAAGCTCGATACCCAGCAGTCTTCATATAAGTTCAGATAAACAACAATTAATCGGGGTGCAAACCCAAGAAGCGAAAGTCCGAAATCTGTTTCGCGAAATTGAATCCAGTGGGCGAGTGGCCTACGATCCTAATTTATATCTTGCTCAAAAAGAATATTTAATTGCCCTCAAAAATGCCAAAGGTGGAAATTCAGAGATTAATGCGCTTCAAGGCGGAGTGATTCGCTCTTCTCGAGCGCGTTTAGAATTGTTGGGGATGAGTCCGAGCCAAATCCAGGCCTTGCAACGTTCCGGGCTTGCTCAAGAAACTCTTTTGCGCCCCGACTTTCGCAAGCTCACTTGGCTTTATGGGAGTCTTTACGAATCGGATTTATCCTTCGTGAAGCCCGGTCAAAAAGTAGAGATTCGTATTCCAGGCCAATCACAAATCCTGCAATCTCAGGTCGATTCGATTGATCCCGTCATTAACGCCAGCACGCGCACTGCACAGTTTAGAACCAGCCTTTCGAACAACGCTTCAGGAGTTTTGCGGCCGGATCTGTTTGTAAAATTAATTATTCAAGCCGATTTGGGAAACGTGTTGAGTGTTCCCGATACTGCGGTTCTTGATAGTGGAAAGCGTCAGGTGGTTTTTGTTGAAAAAGAAAAAGGAGTTTTTGAACCTCGCGAAGTTCGACTTGGAAAACGCGGTACGGGTTTTGTGGAGATTGTTTCTGGAGTGAGTGTCGGAGAAAAAGTGGTGACTCAAGGAAATTTTCTCCTGGATTCTGAATCTAGTTTGAGAGGTGTGAGTCCACAGGTCGTAAGTCCTCAGGGAGGGCATTCCCATTGATTGAACGTCTCATTGAATTTTGTGCGAAGAATCGAGCGCTTACTCTTCTTGTGTTTGCGGGTGTTATTCTCGTGGGAATTTGGTCATTAAAGCGTATTCCTCTCGATGCCATTCCTGATCTTTCGGACACTCAGGTGATCATTTATTCAAAATGGGATCGCAGCCCGGATATTATTGAAGATCAGGTGACTTACCCCATTGTTACCGCCTTGCTCGGTGCTCCGAAGGTAAAGGCTATTCGCGGTTTTTCCGATTTTGGTTATTCCTATGTGTATGTGATTTTTGAGGAGGGGACTGATCTGTATTGGGCTCGCTCTCGTACTTTAGAATATCTGAATAAGGTTATTTCTAAACTTCCTCAAGGCGTGAAAACGGAACTGGGCCCCGATGCAACGTCCGTGGGGTGGGTATTTCAATATGCTTTAGTCGATAAGAGCGGCCAAAATAATTTGGCCGATCTAAAAACCTATCAAGATTGGTATTTGAAATATAGCCTACAAAGTGTCTCAGGAGTTGCAGAGGTTGCGAGTGTAGGCGGTTTTGCGCGTCAGTATCAGGTGAATGTTGATCCGACTTTGTTACAAGCTTATGGGGTGTCGTTTAGCGAATTGGTCGATGCGATTCGAAAAAGCAATAACGATGTGGGAGGGCGTTTACTCGAAATTGCGGGTGCTGAATATATGATTCGAGGCCGAGGCTATATTCACTCACTCGCAGACATCGAAAAAATTGGAGTGAAGACGGATTTAAAAACTGGTGTGCCCGTCACTGTTGCACAATTGGGCAAGGTTGAATTGGGGCCCGATTTTCGTCGTGGAATTTCAGACTTAAATGGCGAAGGAGAGGCGGTGGGTGGAATCGTGGTGATGCGGTCGGGAGAAAACGCTCTTGGCGTGATTGATCGTGTGAAACGGAAGCTCGAAGAAATAAAACCCTCTTTGCCTGCGGGAGTCGAGATTGTGAGTACGTACGATCGCTCTGAATTAATTTTAAAATCGATTGGAACTTTAAAAAGTACACTTATTGAAGAACTCTTAATTGTGAGTTTTGTGATTCTTCTTTTTCTTTGGCATTTCCCTTCGGCATTTATTCCAATTGTTACGATTCCTATTTCTGTTCTTCTCTCTTTTATTCCCATGCAAGCGATGCATCTCACCTCAAATATTATGTCGCTTGCGGGGATTGCGATCTCGATTGGAGTTTTGGTGGATGGTGCGATCGTGGAGGTGGAAAACGCCTACAAGAAACTTCAACTTTGGGATGAGAAAGGAAGAATCGGAGATTTTTACGAAGTTCGTTTGAAGGCGTTAAAAGAAGTAGGTCCTTCGGTTTTCTTTTCTCTGTTGGTGATTGCCGTTGCCTTTTTGCCGATTTTTACTCTGATTGATCAAGAAGGGCGACTGTTTAAACCGCTTGCTTATTCTAAAACTTTTGTGATGGCCATCGCCGCTTTGCTCGCGGTCACTTTAGATCCAGCGTTACGTATGCTTTTTACTCGCATGGATTTCGCAAATTTTAAGCCCCGTTGGCTTTGCAATATTTATAATCACTTAGCGGTAGGAAAATATTATCCAGAAGAAAAACACCCTATCAGTAAGATTCTTTTTAGAATTTATGAGCCCGTTTGTGATTGGGT
Source organism: uncultured Pseudomonadota bacterium (assembly GCA_964457215.1). Classification (GTDB taxonomy): domain Bacteria; phylum UBA10199; class UBA10199; order JADFYH01; family JADFYH01; genus CAYLKF01. The sequence continues at coordinate 6,702 of CAYWGE010000043.1, read as the reverse complement.
GCTTCGTTATCCTAAAAAGATTATTTTTGTTTCGGTGATTTTATTCCTTACCACTCTTTATCCTTTTTTTAAGTTGGGCTCCGAGTTTATGCCGCCTCTCAATGAAGGGGTGATTCTTTATATGCCCACCACCTTGCCAGGACTTTCTCCCTCGGAGGCCGGAAAGCTTTTGCAGAAGCAAGATCAGATCTTAAAATCTTTTCCCGAAGTAGAAAGTGTTTTTGGCAAGGTAGGTCGGGCCGATACTTCGACGGATCCAGCGCCGCTTTCGATGGTCGAAACAACAATCGTTTTAAAACCTAAATCCGAGTGGAGAAAAATAGGTTGGTTTAAACGCATTACTTATGAAGATTTAATTCGTGAGATGAATGAAAAAATGCAATTTCCAGGTGTTGCAAACGCCTGGACTATGCCTATTCGCAATCGTATTGATATGCTCAGCACCGGCATTCGTACTCCGGTCGGGATTAAGATTTTAGGGCCCGATCTTGAGAAAAGCCAAGTACTCGGCGAAAAAATAGAGAATATTTTAAAACAAATTCCAGGGACTCGAAACGTTTATGCGGAACGCGCAGCCGGAGGTTATTTTTTGGATTTTGATTTAAAACGCGAGGAACTTGCCCGCTATGGGTTGAGTGTTGAAGATGCCAACAACATTATTTCTCAAGCGATTGGGGGAGAGACAATTACCACTACAATTCAAGGACCAGAGCGCTATTCGGTGAATGTGCGTTATGCCCGCGGCTACCGCGATGATTTGACTAAGCTCGAACGAGCTCTGATTACCACGCCCACGGGTGTGCAAATTCCAATCGTTCAGGTGGCAGATATTCACTTTTCTAGTGGTCCTTCGATGATTCGCGATGAGAACGGCATGAAGGCTGCCTACGTCATGATCGATATTGCCGGTCGGGATATTGGCTCGTACGTGAAAGAGGCGCGGGAGAAAGTTAAATTTTCTTTAGGTTCGACGCCCGGCTATACAATTGAGTGGAGTGGCCAGTACGAAAATATGTTGCGAGTAAAAGAGCGGTTAAAGGTAGTAGTACCACTTACTCTATTTTTGATTTTTCTTCTGCTTTACTTCAATACGAAATCTACTGTGAAAGCGCTTATTGTTTTACTTGCGGTTCCTTTTTCAGCGATTGGTGCGATTTGGTTGGTTTATCTTTTAGGTTACTCTCTTTCTATCGCTGTGTGGGTAGGTGTGATTGCGTTGATGGGCTTAGATGCGGAAACAGGCGTTTTTATGTTGCTCTTTTTAGATTTGGCTTACGAGGAACAAATCAAAAAAGGAGAAATGCGAAATGAACAAGATTTGCATGACGCCATCATCCACGGGGCGGTAAAACGCATCCGCCCCAAGCTAATGACGGTGATGGCGGCTTTTATGGGACTTGTTCCCATCCTGTGGAGCATGGGAACTGGGGCGGATATGATGAAACGTATTGCCGCTCCGATGGTAGGAGGGCTTGTGACTTCCTTTGCGCTCGAACTCCTTGTTTATCCTGCAATTTATTTTTTGTGGAAATCGAGAAAATTTTCTTCCCATTCCCATATTCTTCTTCAGCCTTAGGTATTCTTCAGGTAATATTCGAAGAATAAATTTAGGATAAAAATATGAGACACATTGAACGACATAAAACTCAGCGCATTGGATGGCTTAGAGCTGCGGTGCTTGGCGCAAATGATGGAATTGTTTCAACAGCAAGTCTTGTGTTGGGAGTTAGTGCGGCAGGTACAAGTATAAAAAATATTTTAATTGCAGGAATTGCAGGCTTGGTAGCGGGTGCGATGTCTATGGCTGCGGGAGAATATGTCTCGGTCAGTTCTCAAGCCGATACCGAGCGTGCCGATTTAAATCGTGAAAAACAAGAGCTCGCCACTAATCCGGTAGCGGAACATGCGGAGTTGACGGCTATTTATGTAGAGCGAGGACTTACTCAACCCTTAGCCTCCGAAGTAGCCACTCAGCTGATGGCTCACGATGCATTAGGCGCGCATAGCCGAGATGAATTGGGAATTTCTGAAATTTTAACGGCGCGGCCTGTTCAAGCAGCTTTGGCCTCCGCTGCAACTTTTGCAATAGGAGCTGCTCTTCCTCTTTTAGTTGTTTTTTTAATACCCTTGTCTCTCTTAATGTGGGCGGTCGCCGGAACTTCACTAGTATTTCTTGGCTTACTGGGAGGTATTGCTGCTCGCGTAGGAGGTGCCTCTATTCTCACCGCTGCGCTACGTGTTGTTTTTTGGGGTGCTTTGGCAATGGCGCTTACGGCAGGAGTGGGAGCTTTATTTGGAGTTGCCGTTTAGTTTTGCAGAATGAAGAGTTACAAGCACTTCTTTTTCTTTTCGAGACAAAGCCTTTACGGCACATTCTCGAATAAGCGCTGTGGAACGATTGAGGCAAGGTTCTTGATAAACAAGCCGTACCGGCATTCGGGTGCGAGTATAGCGGGCGCCTTTGCCAGAATTATGTTCCTCACAACGGCGCATTAAATCTTTGGTAACTCCCGTGTAGTAGGTGCCATCGATACATTCCAGAATATAGAGATACCAAGATTCAGAAATTTCTAAATTATTCTCCTTTTCTTGCATGCCTTTGAGCATTCTTTTGTAATTTGCTTTCATGAATTTCCTACTTATTCGGGCGCAGAATCAGAATAATCGATAAAGTTCCAGTAATTAAAAACATATAGACAGGATAAAAAGCCATCGCGAAATTCCATTCATTTAAGGCAAAAAGATTAAGCGTGTTCGCGATCCAAAATAAGATCCAGGCCAAACGATTTTCTTCGGCAGGTTTGAGGTAGGCTTTTTTAAGTGTTGGCAACGCCCCGACAAAATCAATCGCGACACTTAAATAGAGCGCAAGTAATGGCGAAGAAAAATACCACCACAAAAAAATTCCAAAGATTGCGATTGTTAAACAAATGCCATCTAAAGCTCCCCAACCACCTTCTCCGTATTTAAAGGAAAGAATAACCACCGCACTAAATGCCAATGCGTTTGCAACACTGAGCCAGAGGGCATCGGTGGCTCCCGCTGCTTTATAGCTACCCAACAAAATAAATCCCAAAACTCCCCAAATAATCCAGGTCGCCCGGTTGGGGCGATTTTGCCCACGAAGCGTGGAGACAATATAAGGCACAAACGCTAGAAAAGATAAAATTCCTGCGCAAATTCCCATCAGTGAATGAAGTTTAAAATCCATGAAATAAGAGTGAAGGACTCAGAGAAGAATTACAAAGATTTTTTGAGAGATCTTGAGGAGAGGGGATTAACCTTGAATATTATTCTCACATTATTTTTTTAGGGAGGCGTTTTTTCATTCCAACATAAAGTAGACTCAAAAATGCAAAAGCGGCTATCCACGAAGAAGGAGAATTTTTCTCACCGTGAGACTCCACGCTGCACTTTCCACCGCCTAATGTACCGGGTGAAGCTACGAGAACATTTACCTCAGGCCCCTCGATCCCATTAAATAGAGAGTCGATGCTGGTGACGGTATGATTAATAGTAAAAGTCTCAATGCTAGAACTTGGATTGGGGGCCGTAAAAGTAATGGATTGAGGGGTTGCCCAATTACTCGTTGTAAAAGTAACTGAACTTGGGTTGAAACTTATACTTGAATTTGTGGGCGTGACGATCACATCGTTTGCCGGCTCAGAATTTAAAAACAAGCTATAAGTGCCTTGTTCTCCGGGTTCTAGACTAAACTCAGTGGGATCAGCAATTACAGCAGCTTGAGTGAAGAAAAAAGCCGCACCTTGAAAGGCACCCATCCCGGAAGCTACGGGAGCCCCGGCGAGTAAAATGAAATTATCTAACGCGACTGAATAACCAAAGAGATCTCCGATCTGTGCGCCACTCGGAAATAGTTTAGATTGGGTTTGCGACCAGGTTGAATTGTTTAACGCAAATATATAAACGGCGCCCACATTATCTGGGCTACCATTCAAATCTTCGGGGGCCCCAATGGCCAAAACATCATCATCCAATGCGATGCTATAACCAAAGAAATCAAACGGCTTCCCATCATTGGCAAGGAGTGTTTGCCCTTCCTGCCAGCTTCCATTGGTCTGACGATTAAATAAAACCACTGAACCTGTAGTTGAATTGCCTAAGGGTGCACCCAGAGCAATCACATCTCCCTGAATTGCCACACTTTGAGCTAAGAAGTCATCATTGGCAGAATTGGCTGAAACGAGTTTGGCGGTTTGAGTCCAGATTCCGTTTGTAAGTTCAAACACGTAAGCTGCGCCAGTAACATTGGTTAAGCTCGGATTATCCACATCTCCGGGGGCGCCCACTACAATAGTTTTTTGATCAATCGCGACAGAAACCCCGAAGAAAGATTTGTCTACAGGGTCTGAAGGAACAAGCTTGGCGGTTTGTTGCCAAGTTCCATTCGACAACGTAAACACATAAGCGGCTCCTGAATTTTCATGCCCACTCACATCCACCGTCGCAGCACCGACCACCATCAGATCGTTTTGTAAACGAACCTCTGAACCAAAACCATCTCCTGTCTGTGCATCGTTCGGTGTAACGATGATAGGAGTTCCCCAAGATCCATTGGCATACGTGTAAACATAGACAGCACCTTCGCCTGTAGTTCCTTCACCTCGAGCACCGACGGCAACAATATTCCCGTTAATTGCAACACTGCTTCCAAAACTATTGGGATGATTTCCTTCGGATGCGATTAGTTGCTCGGTGAGTTGTCCTTCAATAAAAGAATAGATATAAACTTTTTCCCCTTCTAAAGCGCCCACTGCCACCACATCTCCACCCATTGCGACACTTGCTCCGAAAATATTCCCGTCGCTCGCGTCTGACGCAAGCAAAGTATAAGTTTCTAAAAAATTATTGGCAGTTACGGCCTGAGCTATTTTAGAAAAACTGCAAGAGAAGAGAAGAAAGAGTAAAAAAACTTTCAATTTGAGCTTCATTAAGTAGGCCTTTTTTAAACAAAGGTGAGCTGGTCGTTATTTTAAATTGGTCTATTATTGTAACTTTAAATATTTTTTTGTTAAAGCCTTTTTGAAAGCTGAGGGGGAAAAACAAAGAAATATAAAAGGTTTTAACAATTCTTAACTTTTACTGATAAACTCTAGCTCTATTATTAAATTTGCCCTTGAGAAGGG
>CAYWGE010000043.1:0-1455 GCA_964457215.1 uncultured Pseudomonadota bacterium | reverse complement strand
CTTAACTTTTACTGATAAACTCTAGCTCTATTATTAAATTTGCCCTTGAGAAGGGCTTGTAAGCTAACCTCGATTCAGGTTCAGTATGAAAAATTAAGAAAGGATTAATTTATGATTCAACTTTATGCCATGTCCGGAGCTTGTTCGCTCGCCCCACACATTGTTTTAAATGAACTTCAGTTACCCTATGAATTGAAGTTGATAAAAAAAGAAGATGAAGAATTAAAAGCCGAATTGAAAAAAATAAATCCACTCGGACAAGTGCCTACTTTAAAGACAGAAGAAGGATATCTTCTCTTAGAAGGCCCCGCGATTCAACAATATTTAGTGTCGCGAAAACCGAATACTTTATTTCCAGAATCGGGAAAGGCCCGCTTTAAGGGATTTGAATGGATGAATTTTATTTCGACCAGTCTCCATAAGGGGTTTGGTCCTATTTTTCATCCGGAACGTTTTTTATCGAACAAAGCAGAATTTCATAATCTTCAAGAGATGGCTCGAAAGAATTTGAAAGAATTGTTCGCCAATACGGAGCAACGCATGGAAGGAGATTATTGTTTGGGAAATGAGTTCTCGATTGCAGATGCTTATCTTTTTGTAATCCTTACATGGGCAAAAAAGATGCGGGTAGATTTTTCTGAAAACAAAAAACTCTCCGAGCTTTTTAATCGGGTGCAAGAGAGGCCTGCGGTTAAGGCTGCTTTGAAAGAAGAAGGACTTGGAGTGTAGAAAAATTTTTAAAGGTTTATACACCAGGAGTTTTTTCCTGTATAAACTTTTTTGTAGGACTATTCTCGTCGTTCTTGATGGGCCTTTCGTCCTGCGCGCTCCATGCTTTCCCCCACAATCTTTGCACTGCAGATCAAACGTTTCGACATTTCAATAGAGCGTCGTGCTAAATCTGCTGCACCTTTACAGAGTTCAGAACTTGTTTGCACATAAGCGATATTGCGCTCCATATTTTCTGCACTCCAACCCAAAGAGTGGGCGATGTACGGGAAGGGCGGGAAATTAAATCCCAATTCCGCAAAAAATCCCAACATTTGGCCCGCAACCGCTTGAATATTATCTTGCCCACCCGTGATAATGAAAGAAGCTACCTTATTTTGAATCAAGACTTTATTGTGAAGTGTAATTTGATTTTGAATACAATTCATTCGCTCAACCATTTTATAATAAAGGGCACTCGCAGAACCCCACCGAATGGGCGTTGAAATAAGAACGACGTCTGCCCAATGCACAATGGCTTCGTATACCGGCGTTAGTTCATCTTTAGAATCCATCTGAGTGATAGAGCACGGCCAGGTGCAAGCGTGGGAACTTTTAGAATAAAAACCTTTGCACTGATGAAAGTTTAAATCATTTAATTTTAAGAGTTGTGTTTGAGCGCCGTAATTTTTTTCGGCACTATCGAGAGCCGACTCAAGAAGAGCTTCGGAAGTTGAATAGCGGGGA
>CAYWGE010000042.1:0-10263 GCA_964457215.1 uncultured Pseudomonadota bacterium | reverse complement strand
GCTCCTATTTTCATCGAATACAGCACTAATCGTCATTCATTTAAAGTAAATGCTCGTCTCGGATCAATCTCATTCATCGCGTGTAAGCGCGCACTCTCAATCTCTTCGGCTCGGAGGGCTAAAGTGCGAAAAGCCAAATGTTCTTTTAAAATTCGGCTCAATAAAGTATCGGGTGCTATAGCGACAATGTGTTGATGGTCTGCCAGATCCTCGCGGTGTAATTGTATTAAAGCGTCAGTAGAATCAATGGAGTCTCGCTTAGCTTCAGTGTGTTCCACACGCTGAGTGCACGGTAAAAGCTCGGGCGCCAAACGACGAACCGAAAGAGTAAAATTATCACGGCTCCAAACCGCCAGAACTACTCCCGTAGGGTTAATTACTTCACCTTCTTTATTTAAAGTACACCCGACATATTTCCATGCGGTAAGACGAGGCTTGCGCTTTGCGGCTTCTTGATAAGCCTTCTCATAGGCTTCTTGGGTAAGAATTACTTGATCTTGGCCACTCTTCAGTAGAAGCACGTGAAGGTATTGGCGAATCATTCCTTCTACCCAAATCACCCGATGAACTTCCCTCTCGTGACGAGCACCACTTTGCTCAATGAGCTCTAGAATTTCTTCGACATGGAGTACATATTCAAGCCCTTGCCTGCGATTAAATACTTTTTTCAAGGCGTCTGAAAACAACAGCTCCATTTCATCCCCGTGAAGAGCATTCAAAACGCTCTCATGCGGATTTAAATCACGTCGAGATTCTTCACCCAGTGTTTGTTCTGGACGATTGCCAATCGCACGACCTTCATCAACCAAAACAGCGAGGGCTCTACCATTCGGTTCAATCCGAATCACTAAAGCTCCACAATCTCCTACATTCAATAAATGATACTCCCGCTGGCCAGGGCCAAGTTCCCTCACAAAGCCCGCCACCATCACGGCTGAAGAATGAAATTGACTTCGATTAGGGTAGACTTGACGGTGGGCACGTAGCGCTGCCTCATCTGCCAAAAACATCGCCACACGCGGAGAATAGCCTCGCGCAGTTAAAAGATAATAAACTTGAGTGACAACTTCGGCACCTAATCCGCCATCGACACTCCCCCCCACTCCATCGGCCACAAGAGCTGCACGTGTTGGCGCGTGAAACAAAAAGCGATCTTGTTGTTTGTGAAGCCCTGCCCCTACAAAGGTAGCAGCATAAGCGGAGGCAGATTCTTCGAAGACAACGGCTGGAAATTCCTTACTCCATCGCAATTTGAGACGCACTCCACACAAGAGAGTTAATTCAACTTCAACATCGCGCTTTGGCGCTTTTTCGGAAGTTTGCTCAGGAAACTCTAAAACTTCAGCTTGGATTTTTCCTTGGCGCTCAAGCACAGAGGCCACAGCAAAACAGCGGCGTGCTTCATGAGCATTGTGAGACCAAAAATGATTCACCCCCTCTTCGCGAAGTTCTCGAATACGGTTTCGGATTTCTTGGGGTGAACGTAAACCTGTTAAAACTCTTCTTCCTTCCATCTCATACGAAAGTGCATAAGCCGGAAGAGGATTGGACCTTCCCATCGCTTGAATTTGATAGGGTTCTAATTCTTCAGCGCTTAAAGTTTCGAAATCGGCAATGCGCCCGGAAGCTCCTCGTTCTAGATAATTGGCGATTGTTAAAAGCTCTCGCTCTAAAAGGGCATAAGCCGCTCGCTCTCGGTAAATTCGTAAGGTCTCCAACCCTTGCGCTCGTAAATAGCGTTCATCGCCCAGCTCTTCAATTTCTCGTTCACATTCCGCAATCTCCTGACTTAAACTCACAACGCGTCTTTGAACTTCTTCTAAACGCCCGGTAACTTCTTCGCGCGGATCGCGTCTTTCTTCACCCGACCCTTGCCGCTGATTGCCTTTTTCCCCCGGCACAGGAGTTACAACAGGAGAAGGTTTGCCGTCGTCCTCATTTGAAGCCCTAAATCTTTGTTGATCGCGAAAACCTAAGGATTGAGCTTCATGCTCCGCCCCCACTATATTAGGCCCGTGCGGAGAAACAAGATCGGGTGAAAAATCAGCGGTGCTCACTTGTTCAAGCACAAGATCCGGATTTAAATTATTATCATTGGCTGCAAAAAAAGAGCCTACTCGAAGACGATCGCGCAACCTTGCTTCTGCAGGACTCATCCCAGGCAAGACTTGCAAGCGAGGGGCTGTAGATTCTTCCCTCTCTGAATCTACCCCCACTTCTCCCTCCACCTCTGCAACCACAACCAAGTTTTCATTTTCTCCCACAGGGGTCGGAACAAAATCAGACCTCTGTGAAGAGAGATTGGCATCGAGCTGAAAGACGGGACGCGCTGGAGCATCAGAAGTACGGGCTAAAGAAATCTCATTTGATCTTTCAGCGCCTGAAGTTTCTTCCTCTTCATAAGCTACTCGTCGTTCTTCAATCACTTCTCCTTCGGTATCGATAATATCTAAACGCGGTATATCCTCTTCTCGCACTCCTTGAAGACGAAGGAATTCTTCTAGACGAATCTTTCCGCGTAAATTTTGAGTTTTCCACGCCTCGCATAGATGTAGCAGAATTTCTAAGCGCGTGGGGCGATGCGGCTCTTGCAACTGATCTTGAATATGCCAGTTTTTTAAAGTTTCCCAATCGATGGAGGTAAAGAAATTTTGGTCTCTATCCAAAATAAGATTTTCTTCGCGCAGTCGATTTTCGTGAATACGCTGGGCTTCATCCATCGCTGCCTGAAAATAAATGTTTGCTGTTTCTTTTAGGGCTTCTACTCGCCGCGTCTGTTCTTCTTTTTGCAAATCGTCGAGAGAAAGATGTGGATTTTGGCGCAGAATTTCAGGCCGGATTCCACGCAGCAAGCCTTCGCTCAAGCGCCGCACATACGCCGTAAGCTCTTCGGGAGGAATATGCCCTTCTTGATGCGCCCTTCTTGTTTCTTCGGCAATCCAACGCGCTTGCGCATCTGAGAGTTGATCCAACTCTCCTGATTCTGCAATCGTATGAAAGGCGACTTCGAGGAGGGGATTGTGATGTTGAGCAGAAGCTTCCTCTGGTTTCGCCGCCGTCCGGTAAGGATGTTCTCCAGCGTGCACCGAGGCAGCCACATTTTCTTGGGATTCAAGCGTACGTCGTCTTAAGATTCTGTCGATTCGCCGCGCTTGTTCTTCGGCCCGATGGCGCAATTCGCGCCGGCTGGGCTCGGCATGCCCTTGAATGTGGGCCATTCCATGGGAGCCCGCTTCTTGACCTAGTCCCATGGCCGCGGATTCCATAAAACTATAAATATCCCAAATGCTCTCAAGCGTTTCGCCTTCTTTCAACAGATCCAGTCCATAGCGAACACTGCCCGTAATGGGCAAGACAAGGGAGGCGACAAATGCGCGCGGGACCGCACCCCAGCTTGAAAAATGGGGCATCACGCTACTGATGATTCCAATATCGATTGCTGTAATTCGAATGTCTTCGAAATGCCCCCCGCGAAAAAAATCAAATCCCCCATTACTTCCCCAAAAGGCACCAATATTGGCCGCACTTCCAAATATTTTAGGAATCACCGCAGCAGCGCGTACTGTTGAATTGACTATCGCACCCATCTGCGCGAGTTCTACGACACTAAATCCTTCAAAAAGAATTCCTGCATAACCCGATTGAATGAGTGGAATAATCGCCGCCTCTGCCGCACCGGCAACTCCTGAGGTGATAACCATTAAGGTTAAAGAAAAAACAGTCTCCGCGCTAAAGACTCTACGGACAAATGCTCCCACCTCTTCGGCACCTTGGATTTTATATTCCCAAGTTCGAAGCTCTTGTTTTTCTTCGTCAGTCGAGGATTGCCGAAGTAAATTTAAGGCTTGAACAATGCCCTCTTGATATTCTCCAGTTCCGTCTTGGTAGGAGCTATCTTGATCCAGAAGCGCAAGAATCGCGCGACGCAAATTTTGCCGAGCGCTTTGAGAATTTAAATCACCATCCAAAGCCACCACGATTTCCCAAACCGCAGGCCCTAGACCTTGCAGACGGCTTCGAAGACGCAAAGCTGAAGGATTGCACCCCTCCTCGACTTCCATTTGATTTAAAGCCGCTTCAAAAGACAAAGGCAGATGCGCTTCGGAAAGACGATGTAAAAAATTTCTAAGCGCTGTGAGATCCGATTCGATTTCTTGACGCTCTTGGGCACGCTCTCGTGCATTGAATTCCTGGCTTGCTCCCCGGCGCCGCCCTTCGAGTAAGGTATGGACAACTTCGGTAACATTCGAGAAATGGGCGCTAGTGCTTCCACGAACAATGGCACGAGCTAAGCCTAGTAAGCGCATTTCTCTTTCTGCTGTGGGAGGATGACGCTCCGCCTCTTGCACCAAAGCCTGCAAGACCCTTAGAGCTTCGTGTTCATTTCCCTCTTCTTGGAAATACATCGCGCGGGCATACAAGCTCAGTAGGGGCGCCGCTTGCTGCGCCCGACTTGCTACATTTGCCTCACGCTCAATCCCTTGCCAAAGCTCTAAACTCATCTGATGAAAGGTTTCTTGAAGCTCTGTCAAAGCCTCGTCTTCTACCCGGGTATCCGCTGCAATTCCCAAACGACGATGTTCTGCAATTTTCGCTTGAGTAGAATTTCTAGAAGTGTGGAGTGCTTGGATTAAGGCAAAACGTTGATCTAAATTGAGTGTAGAAATTCGGTCTCGAAAAGCAGCGAGGATTGCCCCTGCTTCGGGAACCATCGTTTCTTCTGTGAAATACTGCAGCGTTTGTAAAAAATCGTTGGTAGACGCATGAGGCGTTAATAATGCATCACTCAATAAATCTTGGCTGGTTTTATGTTGGATAGATTCGGCAAGCCACCCTTGCGTAGCATCTCTTCCCAAAGCACTCCGTATACGATGCTCAAATCCCAAAACTTCTCGCAACGAACGGAGACGCTCTCCCGCTCTTTGAGAAGACGCGGCACTATAATTCCAGGCATGCCAAGCCTGATAAAGCCCATGGAGTTGAGTCAGCGCTTTATTATAAGTGGCTCCCCAATTCTCTTCAGTATCCCCTGCTCTTATTTTTTCTCTCGCTTGCGAGGCGATACGTACCAACCCAAGCTCTAAAGCTCTTAGCTGTTCAAAGCGCTCTTCAAAATTTAAAGATGAATTTGAAAAGGGATTCAACTCACTTAAAAATTCTTGGATAAGATCAAAGGCGATCCCTGCTTCGGGGGTATGCTCAATGAAAGCCAGCGCGGATTGGATTTGAGCGCTTCCATTTCCTCTTCTTAAATCTCTCAACCATTGGTTTTTTAACCCCTGCAAGCTTAGACGATCTTCACGCGTAGGGTCAGTTCCTGCAATTGTTTCTGCGAGCCGAAGCAAACTTGCATAAGTCACGAAGCGCTCTCTTAAAGCCCAGTGCGGTAAATAATCGTGTTGCAATATTTTAAGAATATTCCGAGCCCCTTCACGCTCCCCTTCTTCTGCTAAGACTTGGCCTAGATTTAAGAGTTGCTCAGCTCCTCGCAGATTACGCGCAAAAATTCGTCGAAATTGAGGATCTTGAAATCGTGCTCTTAGTTCAGCGCCAAACCCTAAGCGTACTTGAGAGGCTGCCCAAACACCTAAAACCATGTGTTGTTCGGAAGGTGAAAGATGAGAAGCGCGCACGGCTACTGAAGTTCCACCAGAAGGAAAAGCTAAATGAAAAATTTGATCTAAATAAAAATGAGAAGCCGCCAGATCCCCCCTAGCTTTACCGGCCTCCGCCAAAACACGAAGCTGAGTCACTCGTGCTCCCAATTCGCGGATAGCGGGTAAACGCGATAAGATCGATCTTTCCAACGCTTGCATTCGGCTCGGTAAATCTCCAAAGTTTCGAGTCCAAAAAGAAGAAGTTGAGGAAGAATGTCGTCTTAATTGATCCGCAATCTGAGCATATAAACCAAGGGCCGCGAGCGGTTGAGTTGCAGCTAAGCTCTCTGCATCTCGCAAAAGGTGAGGCAATAAAATAAAAAGTAAATCACCTTGAAGCGTGCCTTGAGCAGAGTCTAAATTTAAAGATTCAGAAGAATTTTGAGAAAGGAGCGCATCATAAGCTTGAGAAAGAAGTAAAACCAAAGCACGCTCATCGGTAGTTTCAAGATGTTCTTCCCGGGCTGGATGAATCAATCCCTGGCTTCCAAACTCATCTCGTCCTTCGCCGGGAATTAAGCGCGTAAGACGATGCAGAATGTCAGCCAACTCTGCCCGGCCAGCGCCTTGAATTCGGCGTAGCTCAAAGACACGCCAAAGAGTTTGCGCCTCTTGAAGAGTGTTGATGCTTCCTGCGGTGGCCGAACGAAGATTCTCTAAAACTTGGAGTGTTGCCGTTTTCTTTCTCTCTTGAACAGACGCTGCCCACGATGGCACACGCGTGTATAAATTTCTTGCTATCGAAAAGACTTGCTCGCGCAAACGAGCGAACTCCGGCGCAAGACTTACTTCATCTGCACGACGATGCGCATCATTGTGAGTCAACAACCAAACACATTGATCGAGACGTCTTTGAATTTCTGTCGCAAAAATTAAATCATCATGGGAATTCACCCAACGCAGGTGTGCTTCAATCACCGAGATCGCGAGAGAAATAGTGACATTACCCGAATGGATTTGTGAGGCATGCGCTCCGATTAAATGAGTGGCTTCATCTTCACTTAAGGAAAACTCCGAAGCTTCAAGAGGGTCTCGCCCCACCAGAATATCTTGATTTAAATCTCCATAAGCTCCGCGCACAATCTCGTCTTGTCCTGTACGAATTTCTTGAGAAATATTCCGGAAACCATCGAAAATTTCGTTTCCTTGCAGGAGAGTAGAATTTAAAAGGACTATTTGACTTAGGCCCTGATCGGCAGATTGGGGAGATGTCCCGGTAGGAGGCGAAACAAACAAGCCTGTGTTTAATGAGGAGGGAGGCGCTTGGTGGATAGCTGCCGGTAGACCGGTGAGCTCAAAAGGTGAATCTTCCGACACACGGGGCGTAGAAGCAGCATCCGGAAGAAAAAAATTCTCCCAAGCGCCCCCTACCCGGCCCGTCCCAATAGGTGAAGATTCCCGATAGATCATGAAATGGCTCAAGCTTCCTTACTCACAGGACCGTAGCTTAATCAACAGCCCGCGAGAGCTAACGGCCGGTCCTGTAGTACTTGAAGTCCACACTTGTAGTCCAGATTATGGACTTCACAGTAATGGGTCTAAAATGTTGAAAAAATTGATAGTTTAATATCGGCCCTTTCATAAAAAAGTTGCTTAAAAATAAGGCCTGTTTTAAAGAAAAAAATTCAATAATAACCCTATTATATGACGTAAACGACAAGCACCCGAAGGAGTCCAAAATCATGCCGAAGAAAAAACTCAATCTTTTGATCTTAATTGCTTTGGCCGGTCTTGGGGTTTCGATTTATCTTACAGCCCGCCACTTTCAAATTTTAATCAAAGGATTTGAAGCTCCTAGCTTCTGCAGTATTAACGAACACTTCGATTGCGACACTATTCTAATTAGCCGCTTTGCCGAGTTAGGGCCTTTCCCCTTGGGCGGTTTAGGCTTGGTTTTTTATCTTTATCTTTTGGGAGCCCTATTAGCGGCGCGTTTGAGCGGAGAAAATATCAAATCTACTTTAGCCCTTCCTTTTCTGGCTAGCATTGGAGGGATTTTTCTGACGATTTACCTCGCCTTTGTCAGTAGCTTTATCCTTAAAACCTATTGTCTGTTTTGCATTTCACTTTATGTCATTACCTGGGCAAGTTTTTTACTGTTAAAATCAGTTTTGGAAATTCGTTTTTTTCAAATCGGAGGCTTTTTTATGCAATATCTGAAGGCGATTTTTGGAAAAGCGAACTCTCTTTCTTTTAAACCTCGTTTTTTTGGTAATTTTATCTATGCCGTTTTTTTAATGGGAATTAGCCTTTTTATTCTCTATGCCAATCAGAGTAAATATGCCGCTGATCTTGAAGACTTCGATCATCAAGCCTATCTAAATTTCTTTTATGTGCAAAAACCTATTCCGATCGATGTTACCAATCGCCCTACCTGGGGAAACCCAAATGCTCCGGTGACTATCGTCGAGTTTAGCGATTTTGAATGTCCGTTTTGCAAAAAAGCAGCCTCTTATTTAAAACTCTACTTAAAAGAACGCAAAAATGATGTGCGATTAGTTTATCTAACCTACCCGTTAGATAAATCTTGCAACAAATACATGCAACGCGACCTGCATCAACAAGCATGCGCCGCTGCGAAAGCTTCCCTTTGTGCTCAAGAGCAAAATCAATTTTGGCCTTATCAAGACCTGCTCTTCGCAAATCAGCCTAAATTCTCAAAAGACCAGCTCTTAAATTATGCTCAACAAACAAAGCTCAATATCGAAGAATTTCAAAAATGCGTGGAATCCGATAAGATAAATCAGATGATTTCAGCAAATGTCGAAGCCGGCCAAGCCGCGAATGTGATGGGAACCCCCGCCATTTTCATCAATGGGCGAGTCATTAAAGAGTGGTTAAATCCTGTAATGCTGAATTTAGTGATTGATGAAGAGTTGAAAAAAGCCAAACAATAAAAGATTTTTTTAAAAATTATTGGGCAAGTATTTGCTCAAGTTTTTTCTGAGAATTTTCAAAAATTTCTTTATGAAGAGAGCTACCATGGCTATCCATGGTAACAATGACGGGAAAGTTTTCAACTTCGAGTTCCCACATCGCCTCTGGACTGCCTAACTCTTCTAAGAGATAAACATTTTTTACCTTTTTTACGCAGTCTCCCAAAACTTGAGCGGCGCCACCCACGGCATGAAAATAAACACATCCGAATTTTTGCAAAGCACTTAAGGTTTTAGGGCCCATTCCACCTTTTCCAATCACGCCACGAAGTCCTTGTTTTTCAATTACTTCGGCCTGATAAGGTTCTTCTCGACTTGAAGTGGTTGGCCCTGCCGCCGTGACCTTCCAGCCTTCCGATCCTTTCACCACGACCGGACCACAATGATAAAGAATTTGGTCTTTAAGAGAAACCGGAAGCTTACCGCCATCGTGCAAATATTTATGAAGGGCATCTCGGCCTGTAAACAAACGACCTGAAATAAGCACCATATCACCCATTTTCAGGGCACGAATTTTTTCTTCGGTAAAAGGAGGTGTGAGATTCATAATTAAAAAATTCTTTCAAAAGTGGATGAGCTGCCGGCAGTCTTGAATGAACGACCGGCGTCCCGCAAACGCGGGATGAGGATCGTGAATGAAAGACAACAAAGCAGATCGCCAATTTTGAAAGAATTTAATACAACCACTTTTTAATTTTGCCTTGGGGGGTTACCACACACCCCTGACGACGATACGCCCAACACATATAAGAAACCGTCACAAAATAAGAAGCAGGCACTCGGTTAAGCGCTCCCACTTTGCATCCAAGTAAGGTAATGTTCCCGCCAAAGCCCATGGGGCCAATGCCTAATTGATTTGCCTTCTCGACCATCTCTTTTTCAAGTCGTGCTAAAACCGGGTTTAAATTAATATCCATCATGGGGCGCAAAAATTGTTCTTTCGAATGCTCATAACCACTGGCGCGATCTCCCCCGATCGTAACGCCCAAAATACCAGGGCCACAGCCTTTTCCTTGTGCTTGAAGCACAGCATCTAAAATACATTTTTTCACACCGTCTAGATCACGCTCTGCCTTTAAACGTGCATCCGGCAAAGAATATTGAGCGCCTACATTTTCACAACCGCCCCCCTTTAAAACAAGGCGAATGGTGAGTTCTTTTTTTGCAGTTTGATGAAAATGAAAAACAGGAGTGCCAGGCCCTAAGTTATTTCCTGAATTGGCACCGGTAAGAGAATCGACTGAGTTTTGACGAAGGTATCCTTTTTTAGTGGCTAAAGAGACAGCTTTTTTGGCTTCACGTTCAAAAAGCATTTGATCGAAGTTTTTAGGAACATCGATATAAAACAAAATCGCTCCCGTATCTTGACACAAGGGCTGGGTATTATTCTGAGCGAGATCAATATTTTTTCTAATAATTTCTAAGGCGTGATGGGCTTGAGAGCCACGCACTTCTTTTAATATCGCATCGTCTACCGCACGAATGACATCGCCCGGAAGCTCGGTAGAAGATTTTTTGATTAACTCTAAAAGATTTTCTTTGAGATTCTTCATGCACCCTTAAACGAAGAACGAATTACGAAAAACGATCGACGAAATTTTGCTTTCGCAAAATTTAAGCGGGAGACGGGATTTGAACCCGCGACCCTCACGTTGGCAACGTGATACTCT
>CAYWGE010000041.1:0-10362 GCA_964457215.1 uncultured Pseudomonadota bacterium | reverse complement strand
ATGAGATGTAAATGATTTCATATTAATATTTCCTTATATCTACAAATTTACCTTCAATGGCGGCGGCAGCGGCCATCGCAGGACTTAAAAGATGGGTTCTACCGCCCTTTCCCTGACGTCCTTCAAAGTTTCGATTACTCGTTGAAGCACAGCGTTGCTGAGGCTTTAATTGATCGGGGTTCATCGCTAAGCACATGCTGCAGCCCGATTCACGCCACTCCGCTCCTGCCTCGGAGAAGATTTTATCTAACCCTTCGGCCTCTGCTTGTTTTTTAACTTGTTGAGAGCCAGGTACAATTATGGCTTGAACCTTTGAGGAGACTTTTTTGCCTTTCATCACTTTTGCGGCAGCCCGAAGATCTTCAATACGACCATTCGTGCAGCTTCCAATAAAAACCACATCAATAGAAACATCGGTTAATTTTTGGCCGGATTTTAATCCCATATATTCGAGAGCCAGTTCAGCATCTCGTTTCGAAAGGCTGGGTATTTTATCGGCATCCGGAATCGGTTGATCGACATCAATCACCATTCCGGGTGAAGTTCCCCAAGTGACTTGAGGTGAAATTTCCGAGGCATTAATCGTAATGGATTTGTCAAAAGAAGCATCTGGATCGCTGGGTAAACTCTTCCAATAAGCAATGGCCTTTTCTAACTCTTTGCCCTTTGGCGCAAAAGGCCTATCGCCTTTTGAAATATAATCAAAAGTGATTTGATCAGGAGCAATTAAACCTGCGCGCGCACCTGCTTCAATCGACATATTACAAATCGTCATTCGTGCTTCCATTGAGAGCGCACGAATCGCTTCTCCACAATACTCAAAAACGCTTCCGGTGCCGCCTGCTGTTCCAATGAGGCCAATGAGTTTTAATACCATATCTTTGGCAGTCACACCTGTTTGGAGCTTACCGGTATATTCCACTTTATAATTTTTCGATCGGCGTTGACGCAAAGTTTGGGTGGCTAAAACATGCTCCACTTCAGAGGTGCCTATCCCAAAGGCTAAAGCGCCAAAAGCACCGTGGGTGGCCGTATGCGAATCGCCACAAACAATCGTGGTACCCGGCAAGGTTAAACCCAACTCCGGGCCAATAATATGAACCACACCTTGTTTATCGCTATTTAAATCATAGAGTGTTATTCCAAACTCTCTGCAGTTCTGCGTAAGTTCTTCAATTTGCGCTTTCGCAATCTCATCGGTGATATTATAGCGATCAACGGTAGGTACGTTGTGATCCATGGTCGCAAAAGTCAAATGAGGTCGACGCACTTTTCGCTTGGTTAAACGAAGCCCTTCAAAGGCTTGCGGACTTGTCACTTCGTGAATCAAATGTCGATCGATATAAAGCAGCGAGTCGCCTTCGGGTAAATTAGCTACCAAATGAGATTCCCAAATTTTATCGTAAAGTGTTTTAGCCATAAATTCCTCTTTCTATCAAAATAGAGCTATAATCAAGGTCTTTAGCGAATTTGCCGTCTTAGAAGCAACGAAAATTATATTCCTTCTTTCTTCTTCGAGTAATGCAACAAGCGGTTCAATGCATTTATGTAAGCCTTCGCTGAAGCCTGCAAAATATCGGCATGCATTCCCACGCCTACCACCTGCTTGGTCTTGTCTTTCAAAGTAACAGAAACTTCGCCTTGCGCATCCGTGCCGCCCGTAATTGCTGCTACATTAAACTTCAGCAATTCTCCTTTGAAGCCTGCTAATTTTTTCAAAGCCTTAAACGTCGCATCGACAGGCCCGGCCCCAATGGCCTCTCCTACCTTTATTTTCTTTCCATTAATTTTCAATTTCACTTTCGCTTTGGGCTTCGATTTGGTTCCGCTTTGCACCCGCAGATCAATCAACTCGTATACATCTGGACCTTGGCTTAACTCATCGCTCACCAAAGCTTCTAAATCATCATCGAACACTTCTTTTTTCAAATCGGCCAATTTTTTAAAAGCAACAAACGCCTTTTCTAAACTTTCGTCCGACAATTCATGCCCTAAATCATGCAAACGCGTGCGGAAGGCATGACGTCCGGAATGTTTTCCCAAAACCAATTTATGGCTCGTCCAACCCACCGAAGAAGGAGTCATAATTTCGTAAGTCATCTGATTTTTTAAAATGCCATCTTGATGAATGCCCGACTCATGAGCAAATGCGTTCGCCCCTACAATCGCTTTATTGGGCTGAACTGCAACGCCTGTGATTAAGGTCAACAACTTACTGGAGTGATGAATCTGCTCAGTCACAATGCGGGTATCGCAGTTAAAAATACTCTGCCGTACTTTGAGGGCCATCACTACTTCTTCCATCGAGCAATTACCTGCACGTTCGCCAATCCCGTTCACGGTACATTCAACTTGTCTGGCTCCTGCTCCAATCGCTGCCAGACTATTGGCCACCGCCAAACCCAAATCATTATGACAATGGACACTAAAAATAACTCGATCGGAGTTTTTGACATTTTGTTTCAAATAAGAAATTAATTTTTCGTATTCGGCGGGATAAGTATAGCCTACGGTATCCGGAACATTTAAGGTAGTGGCTCCGGCTTCTACCGCTGCACTAAAAACCTTTGCCAAATATTCGGGGTCGCTTCGAGTAGCATCTTCTGCAGAAAATTCTACATCCGGCGTATATTGAACCGCATGTTTTACGGCATTGTAGCTTTCTTCTAAAACCTGCTCCCGACTCTTTTTCAACTTATATTGCAAATGAATATCGGAGGTCGCAATAAAGGTATGAATACGCGGCTTCGCCGCATGCCGAACTGCTTCCCAAGCACGGTCAATATCTTTTGCATTTGCCCTTGCTAATCCTGCAATTGAAGGCCCTACAATTTCTTGGGCAATTTTCTTAACGGCTTGAAAATCCCCTTCGGAAGCAATGGGAAAACCCGCTTCAATGATATCGACATTCAATTTTGCCAGCTGACGTGCCATCCGCAGCTTTTCTTGAATATCCATGCTACAGCCCGGAGACTGCTCGCCATCCCTTAAAGTCGTATCAAAAATTTTTACAATATTATCAGACATGTTTTTTCCTTTTTTTCTCCTCCAACAGGAAGAGCGTAAGAAAAAAAATCTTCATGTGGAGGAATTAATTTTAAGAACCGTTTTTTAGGGCTTTGTCGCGATTACCTAGAGATAGGGGCACGACATTATCCTGTTGTTTTGTGCGTCGTAGCGCAAATCGTTTTTCGAGAAGCTTTTTACGGTGGACAAAGTGCAGGACTTCTTCTGTCGGACCTGAAATTAAAAATACAAGAGAAGCTAAAAACATAGTTTCTTGAGGCATGCTGGCAATAATACCCATTACTAAAGCTGCAATTACTAAAAATAAGAAAGATTTTGGTTTTGAAAAATCAATTTGCTTAAAACTACGGTAACGAACACTAGACACCATCAACAACGCAATCACCACCATCAAGGGCAACAAAACATATCCCGAAACGGAGGCATCAATGCCCATTCTGAATTGGAAAATAACGAAAGTCGCTAAAATATAAGCGGAAGCGGGAATAGGCAGACCCTGAAAATACCGTTTCTCTATATTATTCGATTGCACATTAAACCGAGCCAAGCGCAGTGCCCCGCAAGCAAAATACAAAAACGCAACGGCCCAACCAAAACGATGGAATTGATGTAAGCTCCAGGTAAAGGCTAAAACTGCAGGAGCCATCCCAAAACTTCCCACGTCCACCAAAGAATCATATTGCAAGCCAAACTCACTTTGGGATTTTGTCAAACGAGCCACGCGACCATCTAGACCATCAAATACACCTGCAAAGAGAATCATCCAAGCAGCAGTCGGAAAATCTCCCATTATCGAGCGAATCACGGAGTAAAAACCACAAAACAAAGAAGCTGTCGTAAAAAGGCTGGGCAAAATATAGATGCCTTTTTTCAATCCTTCTCTTTTCACTTTTGTAGAATCGGTGGTTTCCATAATTTTACTTACCCCTCTCCCCCACCCTCTCCCCGGTGGGGAGAGGGGACGGGTGAGGGGAATTTTGCTAACACTGTTTCTCCTGCTTTTACCACTTCCCCCATTTTGATTTGAATGTCCATTGATTCTGGCAAGTAGACATCCACGCGGGATCCAAAACGAATAATCCCAAATCGCTCACCCTTCTCTAATTTATCTCCTGCTTTAACATAACATAAAATCCGTCGCGCAATAAAGCCGGCAATCTGCACAAATGCGATACGGGTTTTACCCTCGTCACACTCCATAATCACTGCATTTCGCTCATTGTCTTCTGAGGCTTTATCCTTCATGGCCATCAAATATTTGCCCGGAAAATACCGCACGTCTTTGACTATACCACGGGTCGGTGCACGATTCACGTGCACATTAAAAGGAGACATAAAAATCCCAACTCGGGTGACTTTTCCCTCGACGAATGGATTCTGGCTCCGTTGGGCTACCTCTACTATCTTACCATCGGCAGGAGAGACTAAAAGTTGCTTATCTAAGGGAGCGGTTCTTTCAGGGTCACGAAAGAAGTAAGCGGTAAATAATGTAAAAAGGCCAAAGGGAACAGCCAGATAGGGCCAAATCCAATAGGCAATGAGAGTCAAAACAATACTAGTTAAAAGAAAAGGATACCCTTCTTTAGCCATTATTCCACCTTCTCCATGGCAATCGTGCCTGTGCGAACCAGCTCTAAAATGCCATGGGATTTAAATAATTCAATAAACTCTTCGACTTGTTTTTGATCACCCGTGTATTGAACGATCCGGATTTTTTGAGTTTGGTGCAGGGTTTCAGCGCCATAGTGACTTAAATATTTTTCGTAATCGTTTGCTCTCGCCGCTTCTAATTTCAGCAAGATGGTTTCACGATTAATAAAATTTTCTCCCGTTAAGTCTTTTACTTTGACTGTATCAATCAATCGATAAAGTTGTTTTAAAATTTGATCAATAATAGTCTCATTCCCAGAGGTCACCAAGGTGATATGAGAATAACGCAAATCAAAGGTGGGAGCGACGGATAAAGAATCGATGTTATATCCTCGCGCAGCAAACATTCCTGCCACTCGTGCCAAAACACCAAATTCATTTTCAACTAAAACTGAGATCGTATGTTTAGAGGACATAAATAGTTTTTAGACTCCTAAGCATTCTTAAGCTAAAACAATATCTCCCACGCCTTTTCCTGCGGGCACCATCGGATACACGTTTTCTTCTAAGGCGACTTTAAAATCAATAATCGTGGGTCTATCACGTGTGGCTAAAGCTTTTTGAATAACAGGCACTACTTCTTTTGGATCTTTCACACAAAAGCCTTGCGCCCCATAACTTTCTGCTAATTTCACAAAATCAGGCATACAACCAAAAGTCACTTGAGAAAGGCGATTATCGTAAAATAATTCCTGCCATTGCCTCACCATTCCTAAATAATTATTATTCATAATCGCCACAATCACGGGCAATTTCCACTCGACGGCTGTTCCTAATTCTTGAATATTCATTTGGATACTTCCATCGCCCGACACACAGATCACTGTGGCATCCGGAAAAGCAAACTGCGCACCAATTGCAGCCGGAAATCCAAAACCCATTGTCCCTAACCCGCCGGAAGTGCACCAATACCGCGGCTTTGCGAATTTAAAAAATTGGGCAGCCCACATTTGATGTTGTCCTACATCAGTAGTGACAATCGCATTGCCCTTCGTAAGCTGATAGAGTTGATCTAGCACGTATTGCGGTTTACATTCTTCATCCATTGATTGCTGGTAGGTAATGGGCGCTTTCTCTTTCCAGGCCTCAATTTGTTTCCACCAAGGTTGAATACGTTTTTTAAATTCCGGCACCCGCGGATCTTTCTTTGCGAGTTCAATCATTTCTTGAAGTACCACTTTCACATCACCCACGATCGGCGCTTCGGTCTTCACGTTTTTACCAATGTTGGCCGCATCCACATCAATATGAATTTTTTTAGACTTCACAGAAAACTCAGAAAGTTTACCCGTTACCCGATCATCAAACCTGCTTCCTATCGCAAACAAGGTGTCACAATGCGTAATGGCCATATTCGAGTAATAAGTACCGTGCATTCCTAACATTCCCACGGACAAAGCATCTGTTCCTGAAAAAGCACCCAAGCCCATTAAGGTCATGGATACCGGCACGTTTAAAAGATGGGCAAGCTCAGTCACTTCGGCTGCGGCATTAGAAAGAACCGCTCCTCCTCCCACATAAAATAAAGGTTCGTTGGAGGACAAAAGTAATTCATAACCTTTTCGAATTTGATTTGAATCAGGAGTGCCCACTTGCTTGGGTGATCTTACTTGAAGAGTTTCCATCGGCACATAATCTACAATATGTTGCTGGATATCTTTGGGCACATCTACCACCACCGGGCCCGGTCGTCCTTCGGTCGCTACAACAAAGGCCTCTTTCATCACCCGTTGCAGATCTTTAATATCTTTCACTAAGTAATTATGTTTGGT
Source organism: uncultured Pseudomonadota bacterium (assembly GCA_964457215.1). Classification (GTDB taxonomy): domain Bacteria; phylum UBA10199; class UBA10199; order JADFYH01; family JADFYH01; genus CAYLKF01. The sequence goes on along the minus strand of CAYWGE010000041.1, from coordinate 3,913 downwards.
GCAAGAGCGAGTAATTCCCACCACATCGGCTTCTTGAAATGCATCATTCCCAATCATCGGAACAGGCACCTGCCCGGTAATTACCACCATAGGAATTGAATCCATATAAGCCGTTGCTAAGCCTGTAACGGTATTGGTCGCACCCGGGCCAGAAGTTACAATGCACACGCCGGGCTTGCCGGTCACCCGCGCATACCCATCTGCCATATGCACCGCCCCTTGCTCATGGCGCACCAAAATATGACGAATTTCAGGATGTTTATAAATTTCGTCGTAGACGTAAAGAATTGCTCCGCCTGGATAACCAAAAACAAGGTCAACGCCCAAATCCACTAAGGATTGGATCACAATCTCTGCACCAGTCATTTTCATAAAAATTCAAATCCTCCGACAAGAACTCCCACCGTATAAAAAGCTATCTCTTCTGTAAAGCATTTGGGTAAGTTTTTTTATTCTATATTAACTTATTGGATTTATTCAATATTTTTAATTTTCTTCTTTTGGGCCACTGAAACCCGAAGATAATTAGGGAATAGATCAATAGCCCCTTTTGAAAAATGGCCTTCTTGAAATTGCCGAAAAGCAAGTTGCCCCACTTTACTTGCTTGAGGAGTATCTAAAGAAGAGTCTAAAAAAACAGCCTGATCCGCAAAAAAATTACGGATTAATTTTTCATAAACTCGTGCGCCGGCTCCTAAAAAAGAAATGGGAGTTTTTATTTTTTGAGATTGGAGCGCCTTCAAAAAATCCTCTGGGTTATAAGCCGATTCTCCCACTACTAATTTTAGACTCTTCTGCTTTTGCTCATAACAAGCCCCATAAATCTCATTTTGCCGAGCATCTAAAAGAGGACAAATCCATTCTTGCCCTTCAACAGAGGCGGCTAAAACTTCCAAAGTAGAAACACCAAGCACCGGTTTTTCACTTAAACAAACCAGTCCTTTCACAAAAGATAAAGCCACTCGAAGCCCAGTAAACGAACCCGGGCCGATCGTTAAAGCATAGGCATCTATTTTTTCTAAAGAAAGAGAAGAGGAAGAGAGGATTTTTTCAATTTGGCTGGGAAGTTCGGAAGTATGAGAGTCTTTTGGAAGCCAAGTGAGTTCCTTTAAAAGCTCCCCGTCTTTTAATAAAGCTATGGAACCTGTTTTACCGGAGGTATCGAGCGCTAAAAGCCACATAAAAGCTTTTAAAAAATCCCCGAAAGTTTTTCCCAGATTTTTTGAAAGCCCCAAATCGAATCGATATCATTGAAAGTGGCCAGCACCATTAAGCACAAAAGCATGACCATTCCAATCTGTTGGGCGATAAGCCGAGTTTTTACTGAAAGAGGTTTACGGCGAATCGCTTCAAAAAACATAAAAGCGACATGCCCCCCATCTAAAACGGGAATAGGTAAAAGATTAAAAATACCTAATTGCATACTTAAAAATGCCAAGAAGTAGAAGAAATCTCCTAAGCCAGCTTTCGCCGCTTGCGCTGTGGTTTGAGCGATCTGGAGAGGCCCCCCTAAGGCCTTGTAAGAAAGCTTAAAGCTAAATAATTTTTTCAGCACTTCAAAAGTTAATTTAAAAAGCTTTACATTTTCTTGAATCCCTTTTTCAACGGCGCCTACAAAATCGTACCGATGCTTGAGATAAGCGCCTTTCGGAACATCTTTGGTAATTCCCATAATCCATTTTTTATGGACTTCGCTAAACTCAGGCGTGACTTGAACGTGTAGCTTTTGCCCCCCGCGCTCGACTTCAATATCTAAGGGTTTACTTTGAGAGGCGCTGACATATTCAGTCATTTCATCCCAATTTAAAATCGGCTCTGAATTAATGGCTAAAATTTTATCTTTAGCTTTCAACCCACCTTTTTCAGCAGGTGAATGCGGAGTGACTTGATCAATGACAGATTCGCTGCCAATAAAATAGATGGGCTCTACACCAAGGTAGCCTACCCTTCCATCGGGAGTAGTGCTCAGTTTTAAATGTTTTTGTTCGATCGTTGAAGAGGCATGACTTACTTCTAGCGCAACTTCTTCATTGGGTGAAATCATGATACGCTGAAGGAGTTCATCCCAATTTTTAACTTTTTTTCCATTAATTGCTAAAATTTTATCGCCTGCTACCAAACCCGCTGCCGCAGCAGGAGAATCTTTTTTAATACCTAAGACTACGGGTTCTTGCTGAAAATAGGTAGGCTCCATTCGCCCAATCATAAAGACGATAGGCATTAAGACAAAGGCTAAGACTAAATTCATTACCGGGCCGGCCAATACCACGCTCAAACGTTTTGCCATACTTTGGGAGGCAAAACTGCGAGGATCGTCTAAGGGTTCTTTTCCCTCTTCGGGCTCCTCACCCGACATTTTTACGTAGCCGCCCAAAGGCAAAATAGAAACTTTATATTCGGTTTCTCCCCAACGAAATCCTAAAATCTTAGGACCAAAACCGAGTGAAAATTGTTCCACCCGAATGCCGGCGCGTTTGGCCATAATAAAATGGCCAAATTCGTGGATGAAAACTAATAAGCCCAAACCAATGATAAAATAAAAAACAGTCATTATTAGGAAGCCTTTCGTTGAGAATGCTCACGTACTTTTTCGGATGCTTTTTGCCGCGCCCATTGATCCATTTTGAGAAGTTCTTCTATATTTTCAACAGAATTATCGGGACGCTCTATTAATACTTCAGAAACGATGCGAGGAATATCTAAAAATGCAATTTTTTCTTCTAGGAAACATTGCACAACGACTTCATTCGCTGCGTTTAAAACACACGGCGCCGCCCCACCCCACTCCAAACATTTTTTTGCCAAACTTAAACTCGGGAAACGCTGGGTGTCTGGTTCAAAGAAACTCAGCTGCCTTAACTTCGCTAAATTTAAAACTGGCAGTTCGTTTGGTAAGCGTTCGGGAAAGCTCAGCGCATAGGCAATGGGGATGCGCATATCGGGAATTCCTAACTGAGCAAGCACCGAGCCATCGATATATTCTATCATCGAATGGATCACACTCTGAGGATGCACTAACACTTCAATTTTCTCAGGGGCTACATCAAACAACCAACGTGCTTCAATGACTTCAAGTCCTTTATTCATCAAGGTAGCTGAATCGATAGTGATCTTAGCTCCCATATTCCAGTTGGGGTGTTTTAAGGCTTGGGCTACCGTCACTTTTTCTAAATTTTCTAAAGAGGTTTCGCGGAAAGGCCCTCCGGAAGCAGTTAAAATCAACTTTTTTACTTCATGGGAATTATGCCCCTGCAAGCATTGGAACAAAGCGCTGTGTTCACTATCTACCGGTAAAATATTGATCTCAGCACGCGCTGCGGCTTTGCGCATTAACTCTCCAGCAATCACCATGGTCTCTTTATTGGCTAAGGCAATAATCTTTTTTGCTTCGATCGCCCTCAAGGTAGGAAGTAAGCCCGCCGCTCCGACAATGGCAGAAACCACGACTTCTACTTCTGGATGTGTAGCGACTTGGCAGGCACCTTCTATTCCCACTACAATTTGAGGGCCTTCTTTCCCAAGCCCTTCTCGCAACTCAACTGCATCTTGGGGATGCGACACACTGACGAGTTGGGGTTTAAATTCCTGAATTTGCTCTTTGACAACGCTTAAGTTTTTTCCGCAGGCAAGACTTACCACTTCGAAACGTTCTGTATTTTGGCGCACGACATCCAGGGTGGAAGTTCCAATAGAACCCGTGGAGCCTAAAATGGAGATTTTCTTCTTCATAAAATTAATCTTCAGATCTGTTATAACACAAAGTATTTCGCGTAATAATAAACTAATGGCACCGTAAAAAGAAGAGCATCCACACGATCGAGCAAACCTCCATGCCCTGGAATTAAATTACCCGAATCTTTCACTCCCACACTTCTTTTAATCAGAGATTCCGAAAGATCCCCTAAGGGACCTA
>CAYWGE010000040.1:0-10554 GCA_964457215.1 uncultured Pseudomonadota bacterium | reverse complement strand
ATATTGGCCGGTCGACTGCTAAGCGATAGCGATGCCGTCCCCGAAGCGTTAGTAGAAAGGGCTCCGGCAGACATTAAAAAGCCCCATTCTCCTAAGGCGGATGGGGCTTTTTATTTCTAAGAGTATAAGTTCAAGAAAGAGAAATCAATACCCCGGAATGGTCGCGACATAGGGATACGTGACAGAGCTCCCCGAAAGAAGATAAACTCCTAACACCGTATTCAAGTAAACGGTGTTCCCCGTAGTACTTTGAGCACCTGGAAATACAACATCGGCCCAGCTTGCCGCTCCAAAGCTTCCATCACTGTTTCGTCCCACCTGCGCAAAAGCGGCACCTGCAGTGAAAGGATTTAAAGTGTTCCAAGACCCTGCTAAATTATAAACACCTGGACCAGCGCCCATGATGCCTTCGAAATGAGTCACAAAGGTGGATTGATTATTAAAGTTATAATATTGCCAATGACTGGCAACTTGAGTGGAGGAATCCCAATCTACTAAAAAACCAACCGTGCCTTCGGTAGGATTGAATGGATCACGATAGCCTCCTGTGATGGTATAACTCGTACCCCCATTCCACCAAATCCCATAGGCTGAAATACTCGTCGTCCCCGATTTTGTAAGCTCATAATAGGTCGAGTTGGCAGTGTTATAAATAAACACACGTCCTGATGTGAGTTGAGTGTCGAAGTTCCCGACCACAATTCCATTCATGTTACTATGAGGAACCGTGCCAGCCAAAATATCTCCATTGCTAACCAAAGAACTGGGATTAAGATTGAGCCAGGTGCTTCCACTTCCATCGGGAGGACCACTATAGAAGAATCCATAAGTAATATTGCTACCTTGAATTTGATAGGTTCCGACCAGATTGACTTCGCCTTTCGTCGTGCTGTTATCGGGGCCATATAGGTTACCCGAACTGATCGTTTGGCCTGGAGCTAAAGTGGGTGAAGGAATAATCAAATTCCAAGTTCCCACCCCGGTAAAGCTCCCATCCTCGTTTGAGAAAGGTCCTTGGTAAAGCAACGGAAGCGTCGTTGTACTAGCATACCCCCCTGTAATGTAGACATCACTCGACCCTGAGACCCCGCGTATGCCGGTTACAAACGTGCTGGGATATTGGGGATTGGTGGGGAAGTTCGTGTAGATTACGCCGGAATCATCGCTGCCACAAGAAAGCAGATGACTGCCTAAAAAAGAAAAAAGAATAAAACTAACAACATATAAATATTTTTTTATCATAATCAAAAATTGTGAGGATTTTGTTAAAGCTTGTCAAGGAATGTCTATATTTTTTCCGTTCTGCGTGCCTTCAGGGAAACTCTTAGAGCAAAATCAGATTCTCCCTTATATTTTTTTAAATCTCTCACGGCCTATAGTTTTCTGATTTGAAAGGAAGAAAATTAATTATGAAACAAGATCTTTTAGCGACTTATTTAAATGATCATCTCGCGGGTTCTACTGCAGCACTGGAACTGGTAAAACACGCCATCACCCAAAATGATTCCAATGAATACGCTTTATTCTTACAGGGTTTTCTTCGAGAAATGATCGAAGACCGAAATATTTTAAAAAAGGTAATTGAAAGCGTAGGTGCCACTCAATCCTCTCTTAAAAAAATAAGCGCTTGGGTTTTGGAGAAGATCAGTCGTCTTAAAATTAATAACACAATTTTCCACTACTCAAATGTCAGTCGATTCCTAGAACTGGAAGGATTGTTGGTGGGTGTGAGTGGAAAAGAAAATCTCTGGAAAGTTTTAGACACTTATTTCTCTCACGATTTACGTTTATCAGAATTTAATTTTAATCGTCTTTACCAAAGAAGTGTGCGGCAACGAGAAGAAATACAAGAACATGCACTGAAGGCTGCCAAACTTGCGTTTGCCGGCTAAAAGGTTAAAATTCAACTTCCTTCTTTTTGTTTTAAGCCCTATATTTACAACAAATGTTAAAACTATCTCAAAAACCACGGGTAATAATTGTAGGTGCTGGATTTGGTGGCTTACAAGCCGCCAGGGCATTAAAAGATGTTCCTGTTGAAATTACTCTCATCGACAAAAATAATTACCATCTTTTTCAACCTCTTCTCTATCAAGTCGCAACCGCTGGCCTTTCGGCCCCAGATATTGCGGAACCCATTCGTGGAGTATTGAAAAATCAAAAAAATGTCGAAGTCTTAATGGGAGAAGTAAAATCAATTCACTTAGTCCCTAAAACTCTTCTCCTCGAAGAAAAAAAATTAAACTACGATTACCTTATTTTAGCACCAGGTGCTCAATACAACTATTTTGGGCACTCTACTTGGAAAAAAGAAGCCCCGGGTCTCAAAACGGTCGAAGACGCCCTTTTGATTCGTCGCAAAATTTTAGTGGCTTTTGAAAAAGCCGAAGTCGAAGAAGATCCTCAGCTCCGCCAAAACCTACTCACTTTCGTAATCGTCGGCGCAGGCCCCACGGGTGTGGAACTTGCAGGCTCGATTGCAGAACTGGCCCACAAAGTGCTGGCTGCGGACTTTCGGCGAATCAATCTTGATCAAACCCGAATCATTTTAATCGAAGCCGGTCCCCGAATCTTAGGAGGGTTTGCAGAAAGCTTAGCGAAGAAAGCCCAAAAAAAACTCCAGCAATTAGGCGTAGAAATTCTCCTCAATTCTAAAGTCGCCGATATTCGCGACAATGGAGTAAAGGTAAATAATGAATTTATTTTTTCCTCCACAATTTTATGGGCAGCCGGAGTGCTCGCTTCTCCCCTTATTCGAGATTTAGGATGCGAAACAGACAAGATGGGTCGCGCCGTTGTGCAAGAGGATTTGTCTATTCCGCAATATCCGAATGTGTTTGTGATTGGAGATTCGGCCTGTGTCATCCAAGAGGGCAAAGCCCTTGTGGGGATGGCGCCCATGGCCAAACAAGAAGGCGCTTATGTCGCTACAGTCATCGCAAACCGCCTGCGAAATAAATCTTCTAAAGCCTTTCATTATTTTGACAAAGGGCAAATGGCTACCGTCGGCAGAAATTTCGCGATCGCGCAAATCGGAAAGAAAAAGATCGCGGGCACCTTTGCTTGGCTAATCTGGCTGGTTATTCATATTTTTTACTTAATTAGTTTTGAAAATCGCTTTTCCGTATTTACCCAATGGGTTTGGAATTACCTTACCTTTCGTCGTGGGGCGCGAGTGATTACCTTCGAAAAAGAGCTCTCTCCTCTCTCTCAGGCCCCCACAAAAACATCTTCAAAATAGCTTTTAAGGTTTCGATATCTTTAAGGATCGCCCCAGGCATTCCCCCACTTTAAATTCAGAGTATGCCCCATTGTATTAAACGAGCTCTCCCCTTACAAATAAGCTCAAGAAAGGAGTTCACTTATGCAAATTCAAAAAATTATCAATTTATCAAAAGATCTAAATTGGGAAGAAGCTATTCGTTACGCGCTAAAAGACGCTTCTTTTAAAGTGCATTCTATCCAACTCAAAAATTTTCAGGCGATTCTAGAAGGAGAGCCTCAAGTTTCTTAAAGAAAGGGGTTTTTATGGTCTGCCGTTTAAATATTAATCCAACTTTGTTGAATCCTCAAAACCCGACTCTGAAAAAAGAGAAAAAAGAAAAAATTAAAACTACAGTCTCGGAATAAAGACAATGAATGAGAGGCACAGCTAAAACCTTCGGATGATATTTTATGTTTTAAAAAGATTTTTGGATGAGCTGGTCGAGTCGTTCTATATTTTTTTTAACAATAGTCAAAGTCTCGCGTTGCGCAGAAGTGAGAGGACCATCTAGCTCCTCTAATAACATGGCAATCCCTGCATTTGCCGCACTTAACGCCGTTCTCAGATTATGCCTAAAATCAGGAGATGCACCTTGTTTAGAAACAGTGCTTTCTTCTTCATTATTTTTTCCTGAGTTTACTTTCATTCTTTAGCTCCTACTTTTGAGAGAACGTAAGATATCTTCCATCATTTCATAGGGATCTTTTGCTTTATCTACGAGTGCAGTAGCTCCTGCTTTTTTCATAATAAAAGCCACATCTTCATCGTCATCGATCGATAAGCCAATAATATGCACACCGGGAAGTTCTTTACGAATCTTTCGGGTCGCTTCAATCCCGTTCAACTCCGGCATATTGATATCCATTAAAATGAGATCAGGCCTTAAAGAGCTCGCTTTTTCCACGGCTTCTATACCATTTGCCGCTTCGGCAATTACTTGAAATAAGGGATTCCGATTAAAAAGGCCCAACAGTAATTCACGCACCATTGCATGATCATCGGCAATCAGGACAGTATATACTTTTTGGTCTTCTACTTTAGACATGTCTCGCATCAAGTATTTTAATTACAAAAGTCACTTAATATAAATTTTTTTCGAATTAAATCTTTAGCAAAAATAAACGTCTATTTCCAGGCTTTCCCGCTTGTTTTGTGAATATATTCTTCATATTGTACATGTAATATGGGGGATTTCCCTATCTACAAACCGAAAAAGCGCGGATTATTAATAAAAAAATAACTATTAAAGGTAAAAGAGTATGACCCCTCAACCAAAGATATTAGCTTTCGCCGGAAGCGCGCGAAGCGGCTCTCTCAATAAAAAGCTCATTAAGCTCGCCACAACTATAGCTCAACAGGCAGGAGCACAAGTGACACTCATCGATTTGCGTGATTTTCCCATGCCTCTTTATGAAGGCGACTTGGAAGCGCAACAAGGCATTCCTGCTGCGGCCATCCAAATCCGGGAGATGATGCTCCAACATCAAGGGTTACTCATTGCATCTCCCGAATACAACAGTTCTATCCCCCCTTTATTGAAAAATACTTTAGATTGGGTTTCGCGCCCTTATAACGGACAAGAGGGTTTACTGCCCTACCAAGATAAAATTGCAGCACTCTTAAGCGCTTCTCCAGGAAATTTAGGCGGACTACGCGGCCTAGTGCACCTTCGCGCCATGCTAGAAAACATTGGAGTTTGGGTACTTCCTCATCAACAGGCAATTATCAAAGCGCACGAGGCATTCGAAGAAAATGGAAACTTAAAAGATGTAAAGCAAACTCAAATCCTTGAGAAGACTTGTCGAAAACTTGTGGACACTCTTCAAAAGTTAGAAAAACCAATCTAATATTTTTTTATACAGGAAAATTAGTTTAAGTGATTTTGAATGCTCTTTAAAAGAGAAGCATTATGGAAAGGTTTTTGAATAATTTCTCTAATTCCTTCTTTGCTCAATTGCTGTCTTTCAATATCGTTTAATTGGAGAGCTGTAATAATTAGAATGGGAATATGTTTAGTATCGGAATGTTTCCGCAAAGCCTTCGCTACTTCTGAACCTTTTCCTACCGGAAGATTTAAATCCAAAAGAATTAAATGGGGTTGCTGTTTATGGGCATATTCGATTCCTCGTAGGCCCTCATGGGCAATGGAGATCTCGTAGCCTTCTTGATTCAAAAAGGATTCTAAAACCGAAGTTAAATCAACGTTATCATCGATAATAAGTATTTTTTTTGGCGTATTCATAATTTAACAACCTCAAACTTCTTTTAACTTCTTCATATCTTTTCTGCTTCGATCTTTAGATTTTAATCCTTTTTCGCATAAAAAAATAGGGGCATTTCTAAAACTTTGTTATCCTAGAGCGATCCATTTCATAGGCTAATAAATGCAGAATAAATTTATAAAATTGATCCCATTTTTTACCCTTTTTGTTTGTTTAATTTTAACAGGCACTACTTATTACTTTTATCGCTCGGAAATTTTAGAAAAAGAGCAGACACGATTTAATAATCAGACTCAGGAAATTAAGCAAAATGTGGCGGAGCATTTGGAAAAATATTTGGCGTTAATTCGAGGGGGTAAAGGATTATTTGCAGCCAGCAAAAGAGTAGAGCAAGAGGAATGGAAAAAATTTGTTCAAACTATCAATGTTCCTAAAAACTATCCGGGCTTATTGGCACTTGGCTACATTAGCTATGTGACCACAGAAAAAAAATCTGATTTTATTAGTCAGACTCAAAAAACGACTTCTCCAGATTTTCAAATATGGCCAGAAACAAGCAATGCTGATTTTTTCCCAATCACTTACATTGAGCCCTTCGAGACGAATAAAAAGGCAATAGGATATGATCTAGGGAGCGATCCAAAAATCCGGCACGCGATTGAAGCAACCGTGGAAGAGGGAAAGCCCAAAATTACTGGAAAAATATTTTTGGTCCAATCCAAAGAAAATGAGCCTGCTTTTTTGCTTTTTTCTCCTGTTTATAACCAATTCAACCCTCAAACCGCTGAAGAAAGAACAAAACATTTAGAAGGCTGGGTTTATAGCGCATTCCTTGTCCGTAATTTTATGCAGGATATTCTGAATTCGAAAAGCTTAGGGATTGATATCGATATTTTTGATGGTGAAAACACCAATCCCGAAGATATGCTTTATGACAATGATCAAGAGTTAGAAGCCGCTGGAAAAAATTATATCCCCCATTTTTCCGATATAAGCACTCTATCGATTGCGGGTCGCACATGGACATTTGTGTTTAAGAGCCTGCCGTCCTTTAATCGCTTCAATATTGACCGATGGCGACTTAATTTTATTTTAATCAGTGGATTAGCTGCCTCCTTTTTACTTTTCGCCTTTGTTCAACTTTTAACCACCACCAAACAACGTGCTCGGATACTGGCTGAAAAAATGAGTCGTGAATGCGCAAAGTCCGCAGCCTTTAATGCGGCGATTTTGAACGGTTCAAATTACGGAATTATTTCAACCGATTTAAATGGCGTCATTCAGACCTTTAACAATGCCGCCGAAAAAATGTTGGGGTATAAAGCCCAAGAAGTAATTGGAAAAATGAAACCGGATTCATTTCATGATCCTCGCGAAATAGAAGATTATGCCATTACCCTTTCAAAAGAGTTAGGAGAAAAAATTTCCGCAAATTCTGAAGACGTTTTTACCACAAAGATAAAACGGGGTTTAATAGAAGAGAAGGAATGGACTTATATTCGTAAAGACAAAACTCGTTTTCCTGCTTTAGTCTCTATTACAGCCATTCGAGACACTCAAACGCAAGAAGTGCAAGGATTCATGGGTGTCGTCATCGACATTACCGAACGCAAAAAAATAGAAAAAATGAAAAATGAATTTATTTCTGTGGTGAGTCACGAGCTGAGGACCCCCCTTACTTCGATCAAAGGTTCACTAGGTCTTATTACGGGAGGAGTTACCAAAGAACCTTTGCCGGAAAAAACTCAATCTCTCATTCGCATCGCCCTAAACAACTGCGATCGGCTGATTAAACTTATCAACGATATACTCGATATCGAAAAGATGGAATCGGGTAAAATGAGGTTTGAAACAAAAATTGTCAATATGGTGGAGTTGATTCAACAAAGCATTGAAATAAATACAGGCTATGCCAACCAATTTAAGATCAAGCTTCAATTGGATTCGATTCCGAAGGAAGCCCTACGGGTAGAGGGAGATCCTGATCGCTTGTCCCAGGTCTTAACAAATCTTTTTTCAAACGCAGTAAAATTTTCTCCTCCAGGAGAAACTGTGCACATTAATCTCTATAAGAAAAACAATAAAGTACGTGTAGAGATCAAAGACAATGGGTCAGGCATCCCTCCTGAATTTAGGAGTCAAATTTTCAAAAAGTTTGCACAACTCGACTCTTCCAATACGCGCACAAAAGGGGGCACTGGCTTAGGGCTGAGCATCAGTAAAACCATCCTAGAAAAAAGTGGTGGGGAAATTAATTTTGAATCGGAACTTGGGAAAGGCTCTACTTTTTACTTTGAACTTCCTAGCCTACCCGCTAATTCCTAGATAAAGGAGAAGAAAAATGAAAAACCCTCTTAAAAAAATTCTTTATGTCGAAGACGAGCCGGATATTCGCACTATTGCGGTGATGAGTCTTGAGATGGGTGGCTTTGAAATTCAAAGTTGCGATTCCGGCAAAGCAGCCCTTGAGGTTGTTGATCAATTTAATCCTGATCTTATTTTACTGGATGTCATGATGCCCAACATGGATGGCCCAGCGACACTTGCAGCGCTGAGAAAAAATCCAAAGTCTCAGAAAATACCGGTCGTATTTATGACAGCGAAAGTCCAGTCCCAGGAGATTGCCGCCTATAAAAAAATGGGGGCTCTCGATGTGATTGCTAAACCCTTTGACCCTCTTTTACTTTCTGAAAATATCTTAAAAATATGGAAAAAAATTTAATCTTTAAAGTATTTCAATTTATACGGGCAAGATTAAGTTCTTCGATTTAGAGTGTCTTGAATCACCTTAAGCAAATCATTGTGAGTAAGTAAGGATTTCACCAAAACAGCACTTACTCTTTTACGAATTTCGGGCCCCCATTCGTTTGAAGATAAAACAACCACCGGGCTACTCTCCCCATATCGACGTTTAATAAGAGGCAATAATTCAGCCCCATTGCCATCAGGTAAAAGCACATCGAGTAACACTAAATCAAATAACTCTTGTTTGATTTTCTCCTCGGCTTCTCGAAAATTGTAGGCAGCACTCACACTTGCAATATCTTCAAGAAGAGTTTGAACCCAGCGCGTCGTGTCTAAATCATCTTCCACATGTAAAATGCGTGGAGTAGAATGTTTTTTACACTCCCCCACTTTTTGAATAGCTTCTTTTAAACGAATGGGGGCAATCGGCTTATTGATCCAATCCACAACATTTAAGGCAGTCCCACGAAGTTTCTGACGAGTAATTTCTGCTTTCACAGAAACAACAATAATAGGCAGCTCTCGGGTCTTTGGAATTTCTCTAATTTTATAAATTAGCGTGATTCCATCTTCGTCTGGTAAACAAATATCAAGAGTCATTGCATCATAGGTTTGATTTTGAAGCATTTCCAAAGCATGCTTGGCAGTGTACGCAATATCGGCTGAATAGCCCTCTTGCTCTAGCATTAAACTTAAGAGGCGAGCGATATCGGGCTCATCTTCACAAATCAACACTTTCATTTTGGCTTTTGAGGTTTCTGCGTATTGAGGCGCCAATCCATGCCATAAAGGTAAATCAAAATAAAAAGTGGTGCCTTTTTCACTTGTTTCAAAGCCAATTTTTCCGTGCATTCGGTCAATGATCGCCTTAGTAATGTTTAATCCCAAACCTGTCCCGCCTTTACTGCGAGAATCACTCGAGTCTGCCTGAGAAAACTTCTCAAACAGATGAGATCTAAACGCTTGGGGAATACCAGGACCTTCATCAACTACTTCGACACGAATAAAAGATTCTTTTTGAAACACTCTTACTTTAACTTTTGCACCCTTCGGAGAAAACTTCGCTGCGTTTGAAAGCAGATTACTCATCACCTGCATCCATTTATCGGGATCAATATTTACCATTGCCTCAGGCACATCGTTTTCGAGTTCAAATTGAACATTGTATTGGGCGCCATAAGCTTTATTGGTTTCAAGGGAATTTCGAAGCAAAGGCTCAATCAAAACAGGTGCCAACCGAAATTCCATTTTTCCTGATTCGATCTTTTCAATATCTAAAATATCATTAATCAATCTCCCCAACCGCTCACAGTTGTTGAGAGCAATATCGACCAAGGGTTTTACCTGAGGAGGGAGCTCAGTCCCCATCTTTCCGACAATCAACCCTAACGAACCTCGAATAGAAGTAAGAGGAGTTCGAAGCTCATGAGACACTGTTGAGATAAACTCATTTTTCATTTGATCGATCTTCTTACGATCGGTGATATCGCGTCCTACGGCATATAAATTAGTTTCCCCCTCTTTTGGAGCTGGGGCACTCCACGATATCCAGCGATAGGAGCCATCTTTACAGCGAAAACGATTCTCAAATCCGATCGTATTAGAGCCTTCAGAAAGTTTTTGAACTTCTTGGTGTGTTTTTTCACGATCATCCGGATGAATAAATTCATAAAATTCTTTGGCTAGCATTTCTTCGGAGGAATAACCCAAGACTTTTTCAAATGTCGCATTCACCCTCTTAAAGTAACCATCTAAATCTGCGATACAAAATAGATCGAGAGAAAGATTGAAGAAACGATCTCTTTCTAAGACCGTCTGTTTAAGCTCAGACAGATCTCGCGCGATACTTGAAGCCCCAATCACAACCCCTTGATCATTTTGAATAGGAGAAACCACTAAAGAGACAGGGATTTTTTTGCCGTCTTTTCGCACTCTCCAAGTTTCATAAGCGCGGATACTCTCACCCCGTTTTAATTTTTCTAAAATAAGATGAAATTCATTCTGGAGATCGGGAGGAATCAGAAGGGAAATAGACTTCGAAACTACTTCATCTGCCCTATAACCGTAGACTTTTTCGGCGCCTTTGTTCCAAGTTAAGATAGTACCCTCTAAATTTTTTCCAATAATTGCATCTTCTGAAAACTCCACAATCGTAGCCAACTGAGCATGCTTTTCCTCTATCTTTCTTTGGCGCGCTATTCCTCGAAAGAGAAAGCCTAGAGTAAAAATCATAATCAGTAATCCACTAGCATTCCCAATAACAATCAACCATTTCATATTCTGAGTCACTGCTTTTTCTTTTTGGATTCTCTCATTGAGTAA
>CAYWGE010000039.1:3132-10703 GCA_964457215.1 uncultured Pseudomonadota bacterium | reverse complement strand
CTGATCATCCTCTCAGATCAGCTAACCATCGTAGCCTTGGTAGGCCATTACCCTGCCAACTAGCTAATGGTACGCAGGCCCATCTCTTAGTGATAGCTTACAAGTAGAGGCCATCTTTTACCTCATCTTCCGAAGAAGTCGTGGTCTTATCCAGTATTAGCCCGTCTTTCGACAGGTTGTCCCAGTCTTAGAGGTAGGTTACCTACGTGTTACTCACCCGTTCGCCGCTTTACTCACCCTTGCGGGCTTTCTCGCTCGACTTGCATGTGTTAGGCACGCCGCCAGCGTTCGTTCTGAGCCAGAATCAAACTCTCCAGTTTAAATCTGGTGTTCATTCAATCCACGTTAAGTGAATTAAATGAACGGTACTTTGCCCTTACAAATAAATTTGCAAGGACAGGAATTTTAAGGACACGTTCAATTTTAGTGTCACTGTTTAGTTTTCAAAGACCAAAAAAATACCAAAACTTTTTGCTCTCATTTCGAACAGAAAGCCTTCAAACTACTTAAATTTTCAAATGATCAAAACTTACAGGGGAAGGTAAAGATTAATGCCTATTTTTCAAAACCTTCTTCGCAATTCCCGAACTCTCTCATTGTCGAGAGGGGCGCATACTAGCCAAAACTTTAGTGATGTCAAGGTTAAAAATAAATTATTATTACATTTATTTAACTTCTCTAGAAATGGGGCTTTTCAGTGCTTTTTTCAAGGGGGGAATAAAGCTTTTTTTGGATTTTTTCACCCTAAGACTTTAAGCAGAAATCTACTTTTCTCTGCTCTATACCCACTTTGACTACCTGAACAGTGACTTCATCCCCAATCTTAAACTTCTTGCGGAGCAGCTTGCCATGCAGCTCATGGCGCTTTTCATCAAACTCATAATCATCTTGCTCAAGAGTATTAAGATGTACCAAGCCTTCCACAAAAAAATCCAATAATTCGACAAAAAAGCCAAACCGAGTGACACTAGAAATAACTCCTTTAAACTCTTCCCCTATTTTATCTTTCATAAAAAGAGCCACGTGCAGATCACGCACATCCCACTCTGCCTTCATTGCCACTCGCTCCATACGAGAACAATGGGATGCCATCTCCGAAATTTTTTCTTCTGAATAAGGTTCTATTTTTCTTTTTTTATCTAGAAGAGCCGATAAAACACGATGAACAATCAAATCAGGATAACGCCGAATAGGTGAGGTAAAATGAGTATAACACTTCGATGCCAAACCAAAATGGCCGAGGTTTTGAGAAGAATAAATGGCTTGCTTTAATGAACGCAATAAAACGGTATTAATGAGACGTTCATATTTTTTTCCTTTTGCTTGATCTACTGTTTTCGCAAGATCTTTCGCACGAACTTTAGAGGCTGGAGGTAAAGCATGTCCTAGACTTTGAGCCAATAATACAAAGTCTGTAATTTTTTCTAAATCGGGGGTTTCGTGAATTCGATAGATTGCAGGATCGTCTTTATGTTCAGCAAAAAAACTTGCCACAGCTTCATTGGCGGCAAGCATAAATTCTTCAATTAACATATGCGCTTTATTTCTCGGGCGCTTCAGAATGGCAGTTGCGACACCTTCTTCAACATCCACAATAATTTCAGGCTCTGGCAAATCAAAGTCGATACTTCCTCGTGCCATGCGTCGTCCACGCAACAATTCAAATAACTCGAAAGCATCTTCTAAAGAATCAATCAAAAAGTCGTATTGTTTACGTAAAGAGATATCGAGATCCAACATCATTCTTTTGACTTGAGTATAAGTGAGTCGAGCAGCACTACAGATAATGGCTTTATAAAATTTTGAGGAGATCTTTTTACCCCGCTGATCAAAATCGATCTCTGCTACAAAAGTTGGACGATCTTCATGAGGTCTTAAACTGCACAGATCATTTGAGAGAGCCTCAGGTAACATAGGAATACAACGATCTGGAAAATAAACAGAAGTAGCACGTATATACGCTTCTTGATCTAATTTTGTATGAGGAACGACATAGTAAGAAACATCAGCAATGGCGACAAAAAGACGAAATCCTTTTTCAGTTTTTTGAACATATACTGCATCATCAAAATCTTTGGCATTTTCACCATCAATGGTAATTAAAGGTAGTTTGCGTAGATCAACTCGCTTCTCAAATTCACTCTTTGGAATTTCTTTTTGAAGCGCCTCAGCTTCTTGAATAACAATTTCCGGAAACGCAGTTCGAATATTTTTTTCTGCAATAGTCACTTGAATTTCAGTAGCCATTTCTCCTCGGGCACCTAAAATTTCAAGCACATCTCCTTTTAGACTTTGCTGATTATCTGGATATTGTGTGATGAGCGCTAAGACTGTTTGACCAAATTCAACCTGGCCTGTTCTATCTTTTTCTACTTTCAAAATAAGAGGTCGACGTCTGCCCCGACAAACAACCACTGGGCCTCGATGAGAATGTTCGTAGGTCCCTACTACCTTCAGCTTAGACCTCTCTAAAACATTTAAAATTCTGCCTTCACTCCGGCGTTTTCCTTTTGTACCAGTCACCTCTACTTCAACTCGATCACCATCCATCGCCCCACAAAGCTGCGAGGGCGGGACAAAAACGTCCAACTCTTTTTTCTTTTTCTCCGGGACTACAAAACCATAGCCATCCACATGTAATTCTAATATTCCCACTAAGACTTTATTTTTGTTTTTCTTTTGCGTCATATTTTCCTTAAGCTTCTTGATAAAAAAATTAAACCTATTCCAATAATAAAGATTATGATTAACCTTCAAAATATATTTTGACGATTGTATCCTGATTCCTTATACGAACCCAATCATTTTCTTGTGGGAGGAAATTATGGAATATAAAGCCAGCGAAGAGAACCCATTTGAAGAGTATTGTCCAAATTGTGGTCAATATTTGGGTGGTGAAAGTATTTGTCCAAATTGCGGCACCGAAGTATTTGACGAAGAAGGATTTGAAGAATTTGATGAAGAAGGTGGCGGAAATAATTCGGATGAGGAGTGAGTGATACTCCCCTCACCTACTTAAGCTACCGAATAAAATGCGAGAGAGGGGAGTCGAACCCCTATACCCTTGCGGGCGCCAGACCCTGAATCTGGTGTGTCTGCCAGTTCCACCACTCTCGCTTTTAACTTTAAGTTTTCTACTATTAGCCTAATTTCGATGCAAAGGTTTTCTACAAAGTGCCAAAATTAAAATTTACAACGATCCTTCCTATTCCTCTAAAAAAAGCCTTCGAACTTGGAAGCACGCTTAGTAATTTAAAAAAAATACAACCAGGTTACGTAAAGATCCTTTCTGATCTTGGAGTTCATGAAAAAAATAGAAAATTCCTACTGCTTTTTTGGCAAGGTCTTTTTCCCGTGTTGTGGTTAGGAAAAATTTCCAGTTTCCAAAAAGACGATCATTTCACCGACATTCAACTTTTTGGACCTTTTAGATCTTGGTCTCATACTCATCTCTTTAAAAGTAAGAATACCCATACTGAAATGATTGACGAAATTAATTATGAGGTATGGGGAGGAAAACTAGGAAATTGGGTTGATAAAATCTATATTCAACCGCTCATAAAGAAAATGTTTGAAGGACGACGTAAAAAAACATTGGAATGGCTATCTCACCCTGCGACTTAATCTCCCTCCGTATTTACTTCAGGAATGTTTTTCGCTTTTTCAAAAATTAACTTAAGCACCCTTTTATTTTTTACTTCAGAGGCTTTTACAAAATAAGGAGGAATATTAAGCGTATCTCCTTCTTTGGCTAAATGACCTAAATGCTCTACAAAATATCCTCCAATCGATACGTTGTTTTCATCATGCAACGCCAAATCTAGTGTCTGTGCGACTTCACGAATAGGAGTTCCCCCATCAACAATAAAAACATTTTCGGATTGCCTCGAAATTTTGGGTTGCTCTTGATCAAACTCGTCTTGAATTTCTCCCACAATCACTTCGATCACGTCTTCTAGAGTAATCAATCCGGCTGTGGAACCAAACTCATCGATCACCACTGCCATATGAATTTTTTTAGATTGAAACTCTCTTAACAATTGATCAATTGGTTTTCCTTCGGGAACAAATAAGATGGGTCTTTTTAGGTCAAAAAGTTTAATTAGAATATCACGGTCTTCGAGATGCCAAATCACATCTTTAACGTTTACTAAACCGATCACATGATCAAGATCTCCATCACATAGTGGGAATCTTGTATGACCAGACTCTTTTGCAAGATGCAGATTTTCCTCACTCGACTTCCCTAAAAGAAGATAAATAATATCCTGCCGCGGCACCATAATTTCGCGGACAGTGCGGTGAGAGAATTCAAAAATATTTTCAAGAAGTGATGCTTTGCGAGGAGAAAGAGAACCGCCTTCATAAGAATTTTCAACGATCAAACGAATTTCTTCTTCATCGTGGGCCGCATCTTCGTGAGAAAAATTAAACCCTAAAACTCTTACAATAAAATTGGTTAGCCCATTTAAAAACCATAAAAAAGGATAAAAAATCCAATAGAAAAAAGTCATGGGAATCGCGACTAACAACAAAATGCGCTCAGCCATTTGAATAGCCATTTGTTTAGGAACCAATTCACCCAAAACTAAATGAAGAATAGAGATTACGCTAAAGGCACAAATGAAAGAAACTGCATGTAAGGTAGATTCCTGCCATTCAAATCGATGAAAGAGGGGTTCAAGTAGATGCGCAAAAGCTGGCTCCCCCATCCACCCTAACCCTAAACTAGCTAATGTAATACCCAGTTGGGTAGCTGAGAGATAAGCATTTAAATTTTGAACGATTTTATAGGCAAGACGGGCAAGAAAATGACCTTTTAATTGTAAGGTTTCTAAACGTGTAGTCCGAACCTTTACCATGGCAAATTCAGCTGCCACAAAAAAAGCATTTAAAAAAACGCACAATAAAGCAAAGAGCAAATAAACTGCAGAGGTGTTTTCAAGAGACAGGGGGCTACTCATCATAAATAGGGAATCAAGTTTATCAGGAAAAATGCAATTGAAAAGAGTATTGTTATTTTTTAATTTATTTTCACATTCTTTGTAGCTAAATTAAGGGTTTGGCTCAATAAAAAAGCCTTTGGATGTTTCCAAAGGCTTTAAATTTTTATTTGATTTTTTTTAGCAAGGATCGCATTTAAATCCGGCTTTATTACACGACTCTAGAATTTGCTCCGAATTTACTTTACTTTCAGTATATTCAACACTTCCTTTCCCTGTTTTATCATCTACACTACACTTGGTAACCCCATCGAGCTTCTTGAGATTTGCCTCTACTTTTGCAGCACATAAAGCGCAACTTAATCCTTTAATATTTAAACACATGGTTTTTGGGGTATCTGCATGAGCAAAACCCAAAAATCCCATTGAAAACAATAAGCCTAAAATCATACTTAATTTTTTCATAAGTTTTCTCCTTAATTAGATCGGTTTTATTAGACCGACTCAGAGTTGAACGACACCTTATAACAAAAAGGCCTAGGGAACAATAAAGTTCTCTAGGCCTTTTAAATGAATCATTTCAATATGATAAGTATTAGTTCGATTTAATTCTCATTCCGTAGAATGAACGCCACACAAAAACAACAGAAATCAGAAAGAAGACCCCTGCTAAAATTGCGCTCGTTTGTCGGCTCATCTCAATCGCAAGCTCAACGGCCAATAAACCAAATAAGGTCGTAAATTTAATGACCGGATTCATTGCAACAGAAGAAGTATCTTTAAAAGGATCCCCGACTGTATCTCCCACTACCATTGCCGAGTGGAGTGCGGTCCCCTTTTCTTTGAGCTCAACTTCGACTATTTTCTTCGCATTATCCCAAGCACCGCCGGCATTGGCCATAAAGATCGCTTGAAATAAACCAAAGAGAGCAATGGAGATTAGATAACCTATAAAGAAATAGGGCTCTAAACAAGCAAAAGCCAAAGTGCTGAAGAAAACGGTCAAAAAGATATTGAACATTCCTTTTTGAGCATACTGAGTACAAATTTCTACGACTTTTTTACTATCTTCAACAGAAGCCTTGGTTGCACCATCAAGCTTGATATTTTGCTTAATGAACTCAACAGCTCGATAAGCACCGGTACTGACTGCTTGAGTCGATGCTCCCGTAAACCAATAAATAACTGCTCCGCCTGTAATTAATCCTAATAAGAAAGGAGGATGTAAAAGCGAGAGTTTATGAAGATTGGCAGTTAAGCCCAGTGTTAAAATTACAATAATTGAAAAAATCATGGTTGTAGCTCCAACCACAGCCGTTCCAATTAATACTGGCTTTGCCGTCGCTTTAAAAGTATTTCCAGCACCATCGTTCTCTTCTAAAAGATGTTTGGCTTTTTCAAAATTGACATCAAAACCAAAATCTCTTTTTAGTTCTTGTTTAATGTTGGGAAGAGTTTCGATAACCGAAAGTTCATAAACCGACTGTGCATTATCAGTGACAGGGCCATAAGAATCTACGGCAATGGTCACAGGACCCATTCCCAAAAATCCAAATGCCACGAGGCCGAACGCAAAAACAGGCGCTGCTTTCATTAATACATCAAGTCCTTGACTACTCACGCCGTAAGCAATGCCCATTAAGATCACAATCATGATCCCCATCCAATAACAGCTAAAATTCCCTGCTGTTAAACCTGCAAGGATATTCAAGGAAGCGCCCCCTTCACGAGAGGCCGTGACTACTTCACGCACGTGGGCAGAGTTAGTAGAAGTAAAAGCCTTAATCATTTCAGGAATTAAAGCTCCTGCTAACGTACCACAGGTAATAATGGCGGAAAGCTTCCACCAAAGAGTACCGTCCCCTAAAGTTGGAATCAGAAGATAAGAAACTCCAAAAGTAAGAAGAACAGAAACAATGGAAGTAAGCCAAACGAGTGAAGTCAGCGGTGCTTCAAAACTCATTTGGGCTGCATTTTTATATTTTGCTTTTACTAAAGTTTCGTTGATCCAATAAGAAGCACCACTGGCTAAAACCATCACAATACGCATAACAAAAATCCAGACTAAGAGCTGAACTTGAGTAATGGCTTCAGGAACTGCCAAAAGGATGAAAGTAATTAAGGCGACACCGGTCACCCCGTAGGTTTCAAATCCATCGGCGGTAGGTCCTACAGAGTCTCCAGCATTATCACCCGTACAATCTGCAATAACTCCAGGATTTCGCGCATCGTCTTCTTTAATATTAAAAACAATTTTCATGAGATCAGAGCCGATGTCAGCGATCTTGGTGAAAATTCCACCAGCGATTCGGAGTGCAGAAGCTGCGAGAGATTCACCAATCGCAAACCCAATAAAGCAGGGACCTGCATAATCGCGAGGAACAAAAAGCAGAATACAAAGCATCATCACAAGCTCGGTACTAATTAAAAGCATACCGATACTCATTCCCGCTTTTAAAGGAATGGCATAAATAGGATAAGGTTTGCCTTCAAGACTTGCAAAAGCGGTACGGGAATTTGCTAGTGTGTTGATTCGGATTCCAAACCAAGCCACACCATAGCTTCCGGCGATACCCACTAAACTAAAGAGCAAAATAATAATGACTTTTTCAGTTGTGAAATGTCTGA
>CAYWGE010000039.1:0-3122 GCA_964457215.1 uncultured Pseudomonadota bacterium | reverse complement strand
TAAATTTTCCTTGAGTGATGAGGTAGGTTTTACAGGTTTCGTAAATAAGCTCAGAGATCTCAGCCATCGATTGATGCACAGGCATTTTTTTGACTTGAGAATAAATTACTATACCAAACAAAAGACCCAAGGCACAGACGCCTAAACCAATCAAAAGCAAATGGTTTCCGGGGTGTCCTAAAAACGAGACGGAACTTAAATCAGGTAAAAGAAGCTCTGCCTCGCTTGCCCAAAGATTCGGTGCAAGAAAAAGAAGCATCAAAGGCAATAGGACCTTTGAAAGTTTGTTTTTCATTTTTTCCTCCAAATTGTTAATGAGATAAAGAGTGCCCTTTATTTTTCTGGCCTTCAAAAGGCGGGCCTTATTAGCATGGGTTTTTTATCCTGTCGATAAGAAAGAATAAAATTTTACCCTTCTAACGCAAAATTTAGGATCCTTAAAGGTTGAAGAAATCTTCCTTCTCTACTCTCTAAGATGGCAAGTAATGTTTTTTCATTTTTTACCAAAATAGGGTGTAAATTCTGCGGGTTATAGCCCGGCATATCTTTAAAAGAAATTTTCTGGCCATGCAAAATTCGTTTAGAAAGCACTTCGTCGTTTATAGACAACACGCTATCAAATAGGCTTTCAATACTATAAAAATGAGGTCTGATTTTTTCTATCTTTTGTTCGGTGTCGAGATTATCGAATAATACCGCTTTCTCTAGACTAAATACTCCTGTTTGGGTTCGTTTAAGAGAGATCAGATGTCCGCAGGTATTTAAAGAGCGCGCCAAATCCGCAGCGAGCACCCGAATATAGGTTCCTGGGCTCACGCACGCTTCAAACTCAATGGAGTGTTCATCAAAACCAAGTAGTTGAAAAGAAAACACTTCGATTGGACGAGATTTAAGCTCTATTTTTTCTCCTGCCCGCGCGTAACGATAAAGAGGTTTTCCATTCAATTTAATCGCGGAAAATTGGGGCGGAATCTGCTCTTGAGGGCCTAAAAATTCTTTTATGCACTGATTTATTTTATTTTCACATAACTCCGGCACAGGGAGCACTTCTATTTCCTTTCCTGTTAAATCTAATGTGTCGGTTGCCTTGCCTAAGCTGAGGCATGCACGGTACGTTTTACGTGTTTCCTGAACAAAAGGAATAAGCTTTGTTGCTTCTCCCATATAAATAGGAAGCACCCCTGTCGCAAAAGGATCAAGAGTGCCTGAGTACCCTGCCCTTTTTTCTCCATACAAACGCCTGAGCTTTGAGAGCATTTGCTGAGAACTAATCCCTTTTGATTTATCAAGGACAAAAACGGAATTCATTGGAGGAGTAAGTAGTTAAGAGGCGCATTGGGCCTAACAATCAAGACTTGTTTTCTATTTGTTTGAAAAGAGAATCAATTTTTTCTTTAATTTCCGACGACTCATCGTAGAAGAAATCAAATTGAGGAGAATGCTTTAACGTAATGCCTTCAGAAACACGATAACGGATATGACCTGCAGCACTCTTAAGAGATTTTAACACTTCTTTTTTTCTTTCTGGATGATCTTGCAACTTAAAATAAACACGCACCAAACCTAAATCTCGCGTCACTTTTACTCCCGTGACTTGAATACCTTCAAGACGCGGATCGACTAATTCACATTCAATAATGGGAGTAACTACTTTGCGTATTTCTTCTGCAATTCTTTCAGGTCTACCATGCTTCATAATGAATACAGCCTAATTTAAAAATTATTAACTATCGTCACTCATACTGAAGAACTTCACTTCGATCGAGAATGATTCGAAGTCCTTCTCTTGTTTCAATAAAATCTTGGATTTTAGAAATTAAATCCCGCATAAAATTTTCATCAGAACTCACCGAGGCAAATGCCAATTCGGCAAGTTCACAGTTTTCTAAAGAGCCTACTTCTCTCACTAAAATTTTGAATTGATTTAAGATTTTTTGCTTGATGCGTTGTACAACACTGCGCTTCTCTTTAAGAGACTGTGAGCCCGGAATAGAAATCGAAATTTTACAGACGCCAACAAACATGAAAAACGAGCTTATGTATTAGAGTTTTCCGGCAATACTTTCTACCAAATAAGCTTCAATGATATCGCCGACCTTTATATCATTAAAATTTTCTAGTCCCATTCCGCATTCATAACCTTGCTGAACTTCTTTGGCATCGTCTTTAAAACGCTTTAAAGAATTAAGTTTTCCATCATAGACAATCACACTATCTCTTAATAAACGCACTTTCGCATTTCGAGTAAGACTTCCATCGACCACAAAACAGCCAGCGATTGTTCCTACTTTAGTAATATTGAATGTATTTCTCACTTCTGCTCGTCCTAAATATTTTTCCTTTAAAGTAGGAGCCAGCAAGCCTTCCATGGCTTTTTTAATATCATCTAGTACATTGTAGATAATATTATAAACTTTTACTTTTTCATGCTCTGCAACAGCCAAGGCTTTATTATCAGGCCGAACATTAAAACCAATCACAATAGCATTAGAGGCAGAAGCCAACATAATATCGGATTCCGTAATACCCCCAACTCCACTATGCAAAAGAGTAACCCGGACCTTATCGTTCGGAAGTTTTAGTAAAGCATCTCGGATGGCCTCCACAGAACCTTGCACATCTCCTTTAAGAAGGAGTTTGAGCTCTCGGGTTTCACCTTTTTGAACCTGTTGAAAAAGATCTTCTAAAGTCGCGCGGGAGGTAGATAATATCTTTTGTTGTTTTTCTTTATTTTCTCGATGTTCAGATAAAACTTTAGCCATTCCTTCTTCACTGACCGCATCCAATACTTCTCCTGCATTGGGTACTCCGGGTAGTCCTAGAATTTCGACAGGAACTGAAGGCCCTGCTTCTTTAATATCTCGACCTTGATCATCTTGCATCGCACGGACACGACCAAAATGTGTGCCGGCAATTACTGAATCTCCTGCATGTAAAGTTCCATCTTGAATGAGCACCGTAGCAACTGGGCCTTTTCCACGATCAAGACGAGACTCGATGACTACACCACGCGCCATTCTTTGGGGATTAGCTTTTAATTCTAACACTTCAGCTTGAAGTAAAATCATTTCGAGCAGCTCTTCAATTCCCGGATATTGGACCTTTACCGCCACGTCTTGTCC
>CAYWGE010000038.1:2811-10758 GCA_964457215.1 uncultured Pseudomonadota bacterium | reverse complement strand
ATACCCTTTTTTTTTCGCAGAAGACCAATACGTATGATAGCCCTCCGGATTTAAGAGCTCTGCGCTGAGCTGATCTGGAAGTGCCTTCGTTTCTTGCAGGCCCAAAATATCGGGCTTTTCTAGACTCAACCAATCAAAAAAACCTTTTTTTTGGACAGAACGAATTCCGTTCACATTCCAGCTGATAAGCTTCATGGTTTACAACTCCCGTTTCCACCCCCATAAAGAAGGGCTACTTCATTGCGATTTCCGCGTCCACCCACCTTAAGGTGGGTCCCCGGACTTGGTCATGCTTTAAACTCCCGTCTGTCTTCCCTCTACTAAGGGGAAGCCATAATCTGCATCAATGCATCTCGATGTTTTTTCGCATCTTCATAGCCTAAGTCCACCAGCTCTTTCAAATAATCCGGAGCAAAAGTGAGGTAACTTAATAATTCAACCGCACCTTCGGCATCGACATCTAGCATGCGTGTTAGTAACTTTTCTAAAGTAGAAAGTTTATAAGTTCCTTTATCCACCTTATGAAACCAGCGCGCGAAAATTTTACTAATAAATTCGCTGGGCCAAACTTCGGCCGTCTGAATTTTATGAAAGCCTCGTGGATTGGGATGGAGATGAGGTGCATGGTTCTCAAGGTGTTTATTTAATTTTTCAAGATAATCAGAGCCGTAGATTTTTTCGCTGTAATCAATAATGCGGTTAATGCGCTCGGTTTGCTCGAGATCGTATTGGATATGGTCTAAAAAAACACCGTTCATAATTCGACCAGCCAATTCCACCACTGAAGGCGGTGATTTCATGTCTTGACTATCATAGGCTTCAATCTCTTTAAGCGTGGGTTTATGACGGAGCCCAATTACAATCGCTCGGTCTGCTCCCAATTGAATAGCAGGAGAAAGAGGAGTGAAAAGTCTTAAACCGCCATCGGTATAATAAACATGATTAATTTTTACAGTTGGAAAAATAATCGGAATTGCTGCAGAGGCCATTACATGCTCAACCCCTAATTCAACTTCGTGATGCCGATAAGGCCCAGTATATTCTATTTCTTTTTTCTTTTGGATGAAGAGTTCTACCCTTCCACTTCGAGTATTGGTGGCGGTGATGCAAATGGCTTCAACATCCCCCCGTTTTATATTTTTACCTAATTGTTCCCAGGGCACATGTTTTCGCAAATATTGCCAAAGAGGTCGTGTATCAAGGAAGTAGTTCAGATGAGGGCCACTTGACTTGCCTAGGTGAAAAGGATTGAGCTTGGTGAGATTTCGTAGAATTCCTTTAAAAGAAGAAACAAAAAATTGGCCGGCAGCACCAAGATCCCGACGAAAGATATTCTCTGCACTCAAGCTACACCATAAATCGTGGATTAATTTTCCTTGATGACTGGGATCTTCAGCCAATGCCGCCATTGCTATCGTGTTGATAGCGCCCGCAGAACTTCCACTCAAGACCTCAAAAGATTTACGCGCATATTCAGCAGGTAATCCTGTACGGATATAGTGAATTACTCCCGCTTCGTAAGCACCTCGAGCGCCTCCCGCTGAAAGGACTAAGGCAAGTTTTCCCATGATTTCCGACTCCCATTTCTTGACCATACCTCTCGGGGTAATCCCCACTCGGTCATCCTTTTTTCTAGCGCGATTTTTAGAAAATACAAAATAAAAAAGGCCTCTAGATGAGGCCTTTTAAGATAAATTATTGAATAAGTATTTTTATTTCTTCTTTCGAGAACGTTCTAGAAAATAGAGAGGCAAAAGAGCCAAGAAAGAGAAACTTGAGAAAGAAAATACCGCCAGGGGATTTAAACTACAGCTGCTCCCTGAATCTGTACTTTCAGCTGCCACACCACTTCCTCCAAACATTGCGACGGGAGGAGTTGTAGTCGGAGAGGCTCCGGGGGCTGGAGAAGAAAAACAATCCGCAGGACAGGTACTAGTAGATTCTCCCGAGCCGCACACTCCATCACCACAGCGCACTGCCGCACGGCCAGAGTCTCGGCAATCAACGGCACAAGTAGCGTGAGTTTCTCCGGGGCTACAAATTCCATCACCACAACGAACGCTCACAGACGTATCCAGACAATCGCTCGGACAACTTGCATGGGTTTCTCCCCCATTACAAGAATGGTCTCCGCAAGTTGTTGCCACTCTTTCAAGCACTGGACCACAATGATGACGACTTAAACAATCTGCTCCAGATTCTCGAACGTCTGCATGACAATAACTTCGGTAAGTTGAAGCTCCATAGCTACAAACATCTTCAAGCACGGGGCCTGATTCCACCAAACAATTTTCTCCATAGCTTTGAATAATAGGAATGGATTCCGAATCAATGTCACAAGGTAAATTCACCACTGAGCCATCCGTATCTGCAGGGGCATCCTCTGGTCGACTGATACTTAATGCCGGTGAGAGAATTAATGTGGCTAATAGAACAAAAAACGTGAATATAGAATACTGCCTGGTCATACAGACCTCCTCTTTTTCTAATTATAGTATCGGCAGATCCTCTAGGTAAAGTTGTGCTCTTAAAAAAATGCTAAGACTTGTTAAAAATTGTTAAGCCAATAAGGAATAAAAAAAGGCCTCTGAAAATTTCAGAGGCCTTTTAAGCTAAGCTTTAGGCTTTACTTATTTTTTACGTCGTAATCGTAATCCTACAAAGGCTGGGAAAATTGCCAAAAGTGCTAATTGGCTGAACGAGAATATGGCCTGAGGATTAAAACTACAGCTGCTACTTCCGGAATCTGCTGGAGGAGGACTTCCCGCTCCCGCACGACAATCGGCTGCACAAGAAGCATTGGTTTCACCCGTGCTACAAACTCCATCACCGCAACGAACAGTTGTGGAACAGTCTGCAGGGCAAGAAGAAACACTTTCACCTGTATCACAGGTATGATTACCACAAACAGCACCCACCGCAGCAGGATCACCTTGATACTTCAGGATAAGCAATTGGGTAATGGACGTTGCAGCTGCTGCCGCATTTCCCACCGCATAAATATTTCCCTGTGGATCTAAAGCGATACCATTAATAGTGCCTTGACTGGTTGTACTTCCACCGACTATTTCTCCAATTATTGTCTTTCCCGCTGTTCCAAATCCTGAGTCTATGGCGGAACCATTTGCTAGAAAACGTCCAACCCCGACTTGATTTGCCCCACCAAAAGTTACAGACTCTCCTCCAGCAATAATCTTACCATCACTGGGTTGAACAATACCTGCAGTTGCAGCAAAAATTGAAGGTGTGGAGGTCCAAGTGGAATAAGTTGTTTTACCACCTGTACCAAAGCTTGTATCTAAGCTTCCATCTTCGTTAAGCCTCGCCACATTTGTTTCTCCAGTAGGAGGAGTGGCTACGATAGCAACCCCGCCTAGAATAATTTTTCCATCTTTAACACCCATAAAGGTTAAAGTACTGGGATGTGCAAAAGGAACGGCAGTATGAGCGCCGAGCCAGTTAGAAGTTCCTGCGGCCAAAGAACCATCTAAGTTAAATCGAAAAACAACCATTGTATTAGAGGCGCCGGTTCCTCCGACATAAATTTTTTCGCCAGCGACTGCGATGGCTTTTGCCTCAGCATCCACAGCAGAGACCGTTTGAATGCCTCCCACCCCAAAGGTGGAGTCCGCAAATCCTGTAGAATTAAATTTCATTACACGAACATTTTTTCCACTAGGAGTGGTTATTGTTCCAGCAACAAGAATGGAGTTATCAGCTAATGCAAGAATGCTTGTTGCTTCAGCTGCTGTAGCGCTTAAGCCAGGATGTGGAGCTGTGCGACCACTTCCAGCGGTTCCCCAACCGGACAAAGCTCTTCCGTTTTGATCATAGGCTGCTACCGCAAATTTTTTGATTGTGGTTGAAGGACTTGTGGATTCAGTTGCATAACCGGCTATAACAATATTGCCATTTGGTAAAAGAGCAATGGAAGCGGCTTCATCATCTAAACCTGAGAAGTTAGTAGAAATATAACCCGTAGGACCATCTGAGCTATCTCCGAATGTTGTATTATCAAGCGTTCCTGCACCTGGGCCTTCGGCCTTAAATGCGGCTAAAAAGAAATCTTTTCCTGTACTACCACCACTCACATTAATAGAACCGGCCACCAAAATTCTGGCTCCATGGGCACTTGTTGCAGGTTGATAGATGGCTGCGTTTCCAATTAAAGCGTTACCACCCCCGTTGTTCCAAACCAGTTTTCCACCTGTTCCAAACGCGGTGTCGAGTTGGCCAGGTGCTGCATGTACCAATGGTGTAAAAACAAAAAAGCTAGCGAGTAAAGCGAGCTTTGAAAAAATTTTTCTTGAATTCATGTTTAATTCCCTCCTAATGGAAATAGGTCTTTAAGACCAATAATTATACTCTGGCTAGTATCGGTTGTGGCAAGAATAAAGTTGCGGAAAACAAAGGTAATTCTTGTTAGATGCTGTTAAAAGCTTGTAAAGTCTAACTTAAGACGAGATGAAACTATGATTATAGAAACCTTGGCAGTAGGCCCCCTGCAGTGCAATTGCTCGATTTTAGGGTGTGAAGAGACCGGAGAAGCTATTGTGATTGATCCGGGCGATGAAGCAGTGCGCATTTTGGCCCTTCTAGAAAAACACAAACTAAAACCGAAATATTTAGTGCATACCCATGCCCATTTCGATCATTTGGGGGCAACCGACCCGCTCCATAAAAAGACTCATGCCGATGTTTGTTTGCACGCCGAAGACCTATTTCTTTATGAAAACGTGGCGATGCAGTGCGGTCTCTTTGGTTTTCCTGCCCTTACTGTGCCAAAATTAACTCAGCACTTAAAAGAAGGTGACAAACTTTCTTTTGGAAAACATGCCCTCCAGGTGATTCATACTCCAGGCCATACTCCGGGCAGTGTGAGTTTTCATCTCGATGAGAAAGAAAACCCCTGGCTCTTTACGGGCGATACTCTCTTTTTGCAAAGTATTGGCCGAACGGATTTGTGGGGAGGCGACTATGCGACTATTATTAAATCCATTCAAAATAAAATCTTACCTCTCGCTGAAAATACTCTGGTTTTTCCAGGACATGGTCCTCAAACAAGCATTGGACAAGAAAAAGATTCAAATCCATTTTTAAATTCTTAAAAAACTACTCTTTTTTGGAGTAAACTCCCTTTACGAAAAAAAAATATTTTTACCTTCGGCTATTTTGAAGTTTTAGTTATAATTGCCTGAATGGCACAAAACGGCAAATCTAAGCTCGCCTTAGTTCTTTCCGGGGGAGGCGCGCGTGGAGCCTATGAAGCGGGTGTGATTCATTATATCCGTACCATGCTCCCACCCAAACCACGTACGCGTTATTTCGACATTCATTGTGGGGCATCCGTTGGAGCCCTCAATACCTGTTTTTTGGCCGCCACCTCCCACAATATGGCACTTCAAGCTGGTCAAATCCGAGAACTTTGGGAAACAGTGCGTGAGGAAAATGTTTATCAACGAAATTTAACTGGGCTGGTTCATTTTGTGGGCAAAGGCTCGCGCCAACTCATCATGAAATTTTTGAAAAATCCGGGCAAAGAAAGCCCGCACTTCCCGGGCTTTTTAGATACTACTCCTTTTTTACCCTTCATTGAAAAAGCAATTCCTTGGAAAAACATTTCCAGCAATATTCAACAAGGAATCATTAAAGCGGTTTCTATTGTGGCGACCAATGTCTTCACCGGACGAATGGAATTGTTCATCGAAAAAAATTCTACTATTCGTTATCAGGGAGATTACGCCACTCACTTTACCCCTATTAAACCCGTGCATGCGGCGGCTTCTGCAGCCATCCCTGTTATTTTTCCAACGATTCTGGTGGATGGCATTGCCTATACCGACGGAGGTTTACGTTTAAATACTCCCCTCTCCCCCGCCATTCATTTGGGAGCGGAAAATATTTTGGTGATTGGGCTAAACCATCGTGCACAAGCGGGAGAAAAAATCCCTTCGCATGGAGAAAAAGGCAAGCACCCTTCTCTCGGCCAAGTCTTAGGGCGCGTGATGAACGCTGTTTTCTTAGATAAAATTCAATACGATTTGGAGCAGCTTGTGCGGATTAACCGTATTATTGAATGGTCAGAAATGATTTACGGAAAAAAATATTTAGAAGATTTAAATAAGATGCTGGTTAAGAAAAATATTTCCGGTGATATTGCCGACCGAGGAGTAAAAAAATTGAATGTTCTTCGGATTAGACCTTCTCAAGATATTGGAGAGCTCTTTAGCCACTGCTTCAAAAGAGGAAAAGATAAACACTTTGGAACGTTTGAAAAATTTATAATCCGTATTTTGGATGTCGATCCAAACTCGGGCGTTGATTTTCTTTCCTACATTAGTTTTATGCCCGAATACCTAAAACACCTTTTGGATTTAGGCTTTGAAGATGCGAGAGCGCATCATCAAGCTTTAAAAGAATTTATGGAGCAGTAATTCCTCTTTCTTTTCGGTTATCTAAAAGAACAACACACTCCCCTTTTAAGCCTTCTCGCGGAACCTTTGAAATTAAATCGGCTAAGGTGCCTCTCAAAAACTCTTCGTAAATCTTAGTTAGCTCTCGGGCAACGACCACTCTTTTATTTCCAAAGCTCTTTTCTAGCTCCGCTAAAAGCCTTGAAAGTCGACGACCAGATTCATAGAAAATAAGGGTGGTTTCTAGATTTATTAAAGGCTCAAAAACTGAGCGGCGTTTTCCGGGTTTGAGGGGTAAAAAACCATGAAAATAAAACCGATCGGTGGGAAGTCCTGAGGCACAGAGTGCTGTAATCAATGCAGAAGGGCCAGGAATGGGAATAACTTCAAACTCTTTTTCTAACGCTGCTTCTACGAGCTGAGCTCCCGGATCTGAAATTCCGGGGGTGCCAGCATCGCTGACTAAAGCAATTTTTTGCCCTTCGCTTAATTTTTCTAGAATTTGTCCGGATCTAAAGTCTTGATTGTAAGAGTGATAACTCATTAAAGGTTTGGAGATTTGGTAATGGGATAAAAGTTTTCGAGTGTGCCGCGTATCTTCACACGCGATTTCATCCGCTTCTCTTAAAACTTCTAAGGCACGAAGAGTGATATCTTTTAAATTTCCGATCGGAGTGGAAACAATAAATAAAGGCATAATTTAAAATTCTCGGAATGCATGAGTGATCGGCAGTCGACGTCCATAACCAAATGCCTTGGACGTAATGCGTAAGCCCGGAGGAGCTTGATGACGCTTATATTCATTACGGTCCACCCGCAGAAGCGCTTTTTGTAAGGTTTTACGATCGAAGCCTGCTGCGAGAATTTGAGCCGCAGACTGACTCTCCTCAACAGAGCGTTTTAAAATTTCATCGAGTACCTCGTAAGGAGGAAGATCGTCTTGATCCTTTTGATTTGGTGCAAGTTCCGCCGATGGCGCTTTCATAAAGACTGATTCTGGAATAGCCCGATGAATTTTATTTAAATAACGTGACAATCGGTAAACTAAAATCTTGGGTAGATCGGAAATAACCGCTAAACCTCCCGCCATATCCCCATACAAAGTGCAGTACCCCACCCCCATCTCTGATTTATTTCCGGTGCTTAACAGTAAATAGCCGTCTTGATTCGAAAGCGCCATCAAGATATTCCCTCGAATTCTGGCCTGAATATTCTGTAATGCAATATTTACCTTACCTCGCACTGGCTTTAGACCTAAAGTTTCTTGATAAGCTTGGTAAATGTCACCAATCGGAATCACTTGATAATGAATTCCTAAACGTTTTGCCAGAGCTTGTGCATCTTGCAAACTTCCTTTACTCGAGTAAGGAGAAGGTAGAGAAACTCCCAATACATTTTTAGCACCACACGCCTCAGCCGCGAGAATTGCGACCAAACAAGAATCCATCCCCCCGGAAAGCCCTAAGGCAACTTTTTGAAAACCACATTTTTTCATGTAGTCACGAATTCCTAAAACTAGCGCCTCACGAACGAG
>CAYWGE010000038.1:0-2801 GCA_964457215.1 uncultured Pseudomonadota bacterium | reverse complement strand
GCTCAATCTCTTCCTCTTGAGAAAAAACCTGTGATGAAAGATGATCGGTATCGACGATTACAAAATCTTCTTCAAAACGTTTTAGACCCACGGCCAAATCGCCTCTTTCGTTAAAGACCAAACTTCCTCCATCAAAAATAAGATCGTCATTTCCTCCTACAAGATTTAAATAAATCATCGGGACTTGAAGGCGTTTCACCGTTTGAACCAAGAGATCTTTACGAACTTTCCCTTTTCCCATCGAGTAAGGAGAGGCAGAAATGTTGAGCAAAAGATCTAATTTTTGACTGGATAAATCTTCGACAGGATCTGCCGCGTAAAGACGCCGGCCCAAAAAGCGTTCATCATTCCAAATATCTTCACAGATTGTTAACCCCAAACGGTACTTGCCAAGCTTTACCACTTGAGACTCGGTGCCCGGCTCAAAGTAACGAGTTTCATCAAACACATCATAACTCGGCAGCAAACGTTTTCGTTGATTTGCAACCACCTTACCTTTGTAAAGTAAAGCAGCCGAATTAAATAAAGCACGGCCTGTTTTCTCGCTATTGGGTTCTACATACCCAACCAAAGCGGCGATGCCATGGCATTGTTTCGCAACTGCCTTGAGTGCTTTTAAATTCGCTTCAATGAAATGAGGTTTTTCTAATAAGTCTTTAGGAGGATACCCAGTAAGACTGAGCTCAGGAAAAACCACTAACTCTGCCTTTTTACGTTTCGCCTTTTGAATCGCTTCTAAGATTTTTTCAACATTAAGATGAAAATTTCCAATCTGAGTATTAATTTGTGCCAATGCAATTTTCATTGAATTACTCCACTCACACAGAGATCGGGATCTTTGAGAATACTTAACCAATCTTTTTGTGTTTTTTGTGCAAATATTTTTTCTAACCAATTAACCACTTGCAAATTATTTCCCAATAAATCATTTGGGATATTCATTTTTTTGACAAACTTTTCCCAAAATTTTTCTTCTAAACAAGCCACCGCTAAAAATTTTGAGTCTTGAGTTTGATACAGATGATAGCGTGGCCAAGTGCCTTGAAAAATTGGCCGCACTATTTTTTGAATTTGAGGATCAAGCGGATAAAGTAGCGCTTTGATGGCGTCGGTAATCGACAGATCAATCCACAGCGCTTTTCTCTTCTTTTTAGGAATCGAAAGTGCTGCTAAAATTTTGAATGCGCCGGTGAACCCTCCGATGAGATCACCCAAGGGAATGCCGGGAATCTGCATAGTTGCGAAAGGATGAAGTGCAGATAAAAACCCTGACTCTGCTAAATAATTCAGATCATGTCCGGCACGTTCAGTATCTTTTTGGCCATAACCACTTAAAGAACAAAGAATGAGATGAGGGTTATGTTTTTTTAATTCAGAAAAAGGCAGTCCTAGACGCGCTAAAACTCCTGGACGAAATCCTTCTACGACTACGTCATGGGTTTTTAAAAGTTTTTTAACCTTCGCTAAACCTTGAGAGGTTTTAAGATCTAAAACTATTTTTTTCTTTTTTTGATGAAGTAGAGGAAAGCTTAAGACTTCTTTATCATGGGGGGGAATAATAGCAGTCAAACGCGCACCCAATTGGCTCAAAAGATAAGTGCAAAAAGGGCCTGGCAATAAACGCGAAAGGTCTAGAATTTGAAGTCCCTTCAAAGGGCGCATAGTCAAAGAGTTCCGGTGAAGAGAAACGATGCTGAAAATAAAATTCTAAAATGCACAAGGGCTCCTGAATGGAGCCCTCTGCATTTGTAAAAAATTATACCTAAAAAATCTTCACCGTGAGGTGAAAAAATTTTATAAAATGGAACCTAATTTTAAAGCCAATCCCATATCGCCTTTTACCTTTAATTTACCGGTAATAAAAGCCATTTGGGGATTTAACTTTCCGGAGATTAAATCTACAAAATGGTTCGATTCCATGGTCACCACACATTTTGCCTGCTCAGAAGTTCCTGCACTTACTTTTCCACCCGGCTGGGTTAAGTCCAAAACCCAACTTCCGCCGCCATCCCCTTTAATGTCAAACTGATAGATAGCATTAATGGCCGAAATTTTATCTCCTTTTGCCTTGAGGCGTTCAGGAAACTTTTCTTCAAAAATATTTTGGGGTGTAAGAGACATGCCCTACCTCCTAATTGATTGTGATTAACGCATAAACCCGATTTTAAAAGGACAACTCAAGAGAGTTAGCCCTCCGGGATTATTGTACTCATCAGTTCTATTTGGCATCCAAATTGTAAACTGACAAGTAAGAGTTTGTACCATAAACAATGACCAAATGCTGGTCAAGACTTAAAATCCCAAGGTATGTTTAAAAACTTTTAATATCCACTGCCCCCAAAAAAGTATTCCAAAAAGATAATAAGAATAAGTTCTTTTATGAAATAAAGACGGAA
The DNA here is from genome assembly GCA_964457215.1 of uncultured Pseudomonadota bacterium. Taxonomy (GTDB): domain Bacteria; phylum UBA10199; class UBA10199; order JADFYH01; family JADFYH01; genus CAYLKF01. The sequence continues at coordinate 405 of CAYWGE010000038.1, read as the reverse complement.
GAACTACTTCAGATTTCTTAAAAATTTTTAAGCAGGATCGATAAAGATAAAATGCCCATGCTAAAAATAAGAGGGGCACTAACGCATTATAACGAATCGCTTGCAGCCATTTACCTTGAAACCAACAACTAAGACCTCGTGTGATGCCGCATCCTGGGCAATCGAAGCCGGTTAAGAAATGAAAAAAACAAAGAGGAATCTTTGAGATGCTCTGCAAATTTAGAAAATAAAAAAAGACAGGGGTACCGACAAGAAATAAAAAAACAAACCACTCATTTTTTAAAATTCTTTGCAAACGCATATAAAAAAAGCGCAACCCTCTTTTGAAAGTTGCGCTTTAGCACAAAAACAAAATCAAACTACTTAGCGGCTTGTTTTTCAGCGATATCGCCTAAGTAAGGAATT
>CAYWGE010000037.1:0-10759 GCA_964457215.1 uncultured Pseudomonadota bacterium | reverse complement strand
GAAAGCGCAAATTGATAAAGCTTCATAAGATTTCCTTTAATTCCCTCTCCTTACAAAGGAGAGGGGCAGGGAGAGGTCTACAAATTATTCTCAATTAAGACCTCCCTCCAACTCCCTCCTTTGTAAGGAGGGAGAGCAAAATCAAAAACAAAATTTTCCCCTAGCGAAAATTTAACAAAAGGAGTGAAATAATCCAATGACCAAGTCCGGGTACCCTGAAGTTTTTTTCAGGGTGGACGCGGAAATGGCAGGGAAATAGCCCCTCTTTACCGCATAAAGAGCGGCCCCTCTTAATGGGGTGGGGTTAGAGACGGGAGTCGTAAACCATGAAAATCCTCCTATCCGGAGCCTCCGGTTTAATCGGATCTGCCTTGCAAATTCATCTGCGTGCGCAAGGGCATACCGTTTATCGTTTAGTGAGAAATCCTCCGCGGAGTACCTTAGAAATTTTTTGGAATCCTGAAACCGGGCTTTTAGATGCCACTTCAATTGAGGGAATGAATGCCTGCATTCACCTCTCGGGAGAAAATGTGGGAGACGGCCGTTGGACAAAAGAAAAAAAGAAACGCCTTCGCGATAGCCGTATTTTAAGCACTCATACTTTAGTAAAAAAAATTCTTTCCCTAAAAAATCCTCCCTCCCATTTTTTGGTGGCCTCTGCCATCGGATTTTATGGCGACCGGCCCGGAGAAATCTTGAACGAAGAAAGTGCCGCGGGCCAAGGGTTCTTACCGGCGCTTTGTCAGGAATGGGAGCAAACCAGCACACCGCTTATTTCTCAAGGTATTCGCGTGGTGTATTTACGCTTCGGGATAATTTTGAGCTCAAAAGGAGGAGCCCTTGCGAAAATGCTTACTCCTTTTAAAATGGGTTTAGGAGGGATGATTGGAAACGGAAAACAATTTTTAAGTTGGATTGCTCTAGAAGACGCGGTTCGTGCAATTGACTTTTTACTTCATCACCCTTCGCTTCAAGGGCCTATAAATCTTGCAACACCACAAGCCGTTACGAATAAAGAATTTACAGAAACCTTAGGTAAATGCTTGCATCGTCCTACTTGGCTCAGCGTACCAGCATTTGCGACCAAGCTTGCGTTTGGCGAAATGGCGGAAGGCCTTCTGCTCGCCAGCACCCAAGTGGTGCCGGAGAAATTAGAACAAGCAGGATTTAATTTTTTGCATCCCACTCTTTTAGAAGCTCTTCAATTTCTGCTGAAAAAAAAGCGTTAAATACTTATTTCATCTTCTCCGCATTGCGCGGGAGACTTCTCGGTCTTGTTCACGACGTTTAATCGTTTCACGTTTATCAAAAACTTTTTTCCCTTTACCCAAGCCCAGTTCCACCTTGGCTTTTCCGCGTTTAAAATAAAGCCTCATGGGAATTAAAGTGAGCCCTTTTTCTTGGATTTTGCCCTGTAATTTGTCGAGTTCCTGAGCGTGAAGTAAAAGCTTGCGAGGACGCAAAGGTTCGTGCGTGAAAGGTCCCGAGTGAACATAAGGGTTAATGTGACAATGATATAAAAATAGCTCCCCCCGATGAAAAGTAGCGTAGGCATCACTCAAATTCGCTTTTCCTTCACGCAAGGACTTCACTTCAGAGCCTTGCAAAACAAGTCCTGCTTCAAACTTCTCTAAAATTTGATATTGGAAATTTGCCTTACGATTCGTAGCAATTATTTTTTCGCCGTCAGACATGGAGGGAGTCATCACCCTTCATCAGTGGTATTTTTGGAAGGGATTTTAAGAACCGCACCTGGTTGTAAGGTGCTTCTTTTACCTAAACCATTAATATTCAAAATTTGATTAGGGCTAACATCATAGCGCTTGGCAATTTTGCTCAAGGTGTCACCGCGTCTTACTTTATAAGCAATTATTTTATGAGCTTTTTTTGCTTTTACAGAAGGAGACGCCTTAGCAGAAACAGAGCTTACAGTAGATTCCCCATTTTTATGAATAACCACTTTTTGGCCCGCCATTAATCCTTTTTTCAAGCCAGGATTCCACTCTTTAAGTTGAGCGACTGTTACATCTTCTTGTTCGGCAATGCGCGCTAAATTATCGCCTCTTTTAACGCGGTAAACTTTTTCAGAAATTATTTTTTTCTTTTCATCGGCTGCATTCGCAGATCGAATCAGGGTGAAATCATTACCTGATGATTTTACACGCACAGCGCCTTTACTCGGATCGGTAGGATTAGAATCTACATCTACTTTATTCAACGCTTCTGCAATTTTTTCATCGGGATTACTCGGCTGAACCGGCGCCTCTGCATTCGCAGCAACGACAGGAGCAGAATTTTCAGCACCTGCCTGCGCAGAAGGATTTGAATTTACAGGAACCGGAAGATCATGGCTGTTGTCTGTGGCCTCAACCTTTACTTCAGAATTAGCCGCAACGGGCGCAGAAGCTTGGGGAGCTTTGTCTTCTTTCCACGCTACTTTCATTTCTCCATCGCCTTGCGCATCATACGCTTTTATTTCTTCTTGTTTCTTTTTCTTCTTCGATTGTTTTTTATCTTTCTCACCTGAATCGCCATTATCAGCAATTAAATCGACTAAACGATTTTTTGAAGAAGCCATCATCATGGTAGGCGCTGATTCAAAAGTACGGGGAACAATCACAACAGTTCCTGCCGGAATACGGCTACGGCTCTCAAGTTGGGGATTAGCAGCTACCAAACCCGCAACGCTTGTTCCATTAGCACTGGCAATAGATCGAAGAGTATCACCACGCTCTGCAACATAACGCACGTTTTTAAGACGATCACGTGCTTCTAAGTTTGCAAACCGGCGTTCAAAACTGCTGCGGGTACCGCGAGGAACATGAATGGTATAAGTAGAACGATTTAAAGGAGTAATATTTCGGATGAGTTCAGGGTTGATCAAACGAATAAGCTCTGAATCAACCCCCGCGCATTCGCCAATCACACCTATATCCGCCGGGCCTGAAATAGAGACTTCTTCGGTATCGATAGGATCTTGGAATTCAATATCGCGAAAATCATACTTTTCGGGAGATTTGGCGACAATCGCGGCAGCCAAAATTTTGGGAACGTAATCTTTGGTTTCTTGGCGAATGTAATTGGTAGACGCAATTTCCCAAAAATTACGTGAGCCACTCGCTTCGATCGCGCGGCGAATTTTTCCGGCGCCTGCATTGTAGGCGGCAAAAGCTAAATACCAATCTCCAAATTCTCCGTAAAGATCTCTTAAATGGCGTGCCGCAGCCAAAGTCGCTTTTTCGGGATCTCGGCGCTCATCAATCCAATAGTCCGATTCTAAACCATATAAGCGCCCGGTAGACCGAATGAACTGCCAGAGGCCAGAAGCCGCTGCGCTCGAATAGGCATGCGTATTAAAACCACTTTCAATCATTGAGAGGAAAATAATATCGTTCGGAAGCTTTTGTTCTCTTAAAATTCTTAATTGAGTGGGGACGAAACGAGTAGAACGAGAGAGATAACGTGAAAAATGATTGCGACCTGGGCCTGTAAAATAATCTACCCATTTACTGACTCGATCATTCATCGTCATGGGGATATCAAATTTCATCCCCGAGAGATTATAGTGTCCACCCGGCACACGATATTTTTTAAGGAGAGATTGTTGGCGTTTAGAAAGCTCCGAATAAATAATATCTTCGATAGAGTCGTCGTTGGCCACGCCACTTTCACGATCGCGGTAAGAATATTTCTTTTTCTTAGTGGAAGAAGAGTGTTCGGCTGTTTTGGGACCCCCGCAGCCCACTAAAAGAACCAACGAAACAGCAATAAGAATTCTTGAATAATGCACTAATCACCCATTTTTAAATGCGAATTTTTCTTAAGATTAAAAAACCCCTCGATGAAGATTTTTTAAGATCGACCCTAAAGAAAAGTATATTGAAAAACCCTTCACAAAGTCAAACAAGGAGTCACGATTTTATAAAAAAAACGACAAATCTAAACTCTTTTAAAATTTGCGATTTTTTGTTTTGTAATTTCAGTGGCTTAATGAGCTTCTTTCTTAAATTTTATTTTTCTTTTTGTTTTTCTAGCCAAAACATTTCTCTTCTCAAATTCTTACAAGACTTGAATAATAATCGGCTTTTGCTGCAATAACCCTTTACTTCTCTCGAATCTTTACTTGACGCACGCCCTTAAACACACAATATAATGTGTGTCTGAATTTTATACCCACTATATATTGTGGAATACCTGTGAAAAACTGTGAATAGGCTGGGGAAAGACCAAGAAATGGGCGTTATAAAGGATTAAATTTTAAAAACTTTTTTATCCACAAGTCCAAAAGGGGAGATTTCCACATGATGCCAGAAAGCTTATCGTCCGAAGCGCTTCAGCTGATTGATTTCGATCCCAGTCGACTCAAAGAAGAACTTTTAAGTCTTGGAAATCCTAAAATCACCCAACATCTTGCCCAAAAAATCTCCCTCGAAGTGGAAAGAGAACTGGAGGGCAAAAAACTCCCCTATTTAACAGCAGAGATTATTTCGAACCATGTTCGATTTAAATTAGAAGAATTAGGCCTTTTAGAACTTCGCTCTCCGAAGGCCCGCTTAAAAAAATCCTCTTCTGAAAAAACAGAACGCACCTCACATCGAAATGCCCCGATTCGTCTCGAAATTAAAAAACCAGGCCCTTTACCCAGCCCTACTCCCTTTGCGTGGAGCGGTGAAAGTCTCGATCATTTTGCGAGTTTAAAACTGGGTCCTGCCCAAGAGTATCTTGAGAATTTAAGCAAAACAATTGCCGCCTTCGATGTGCAATACGAACCTGAGATTAATACCGAAAATACCTCTATCTTATTCTTCAATGCCCTTGCGAACTTAGACTTTTTACCCGGCTCTGCGGTTTTTAAAACTCAACTAAAGTCTGGTCAAGTGCAAGCAAGCTCCTTAGGTTTAAAGGTCCCTTTAGAAGAACATCAAATTTATGAAACACTTAAAAAAATAGAAGAATACAATAAGGCCGGCTTTAAGCTTTCGTTAGGACTTAAATTGGGTCAAGAAAATAGCCCAAGCACTTCTATTAATAGCCCTGAACTTTTTTTAAAACTCCTAAAAACTACTTTAGAATATGAACCTGAAAATGCAGCTCTTAAACAAGATCTCTTTTTAGAATTTGCTGCCGAACAAAACTTAGAAACAGCATTAGAAAATATTACAGAACTCATTGCTTGGCTTTCACAAGAAGAAAACCGCCACTTTTTTTCTCTTTCTTTTGGAATTCCAGCGCGAACTTTTGAACGCCCTGCTGAAAATTCAACTTTGCAAACAAACCTGCAAAATATAATTCAGCAAAGCTTTGAAGCTTATCCGGCTTTACGAATTTTTTTCCTCAAACGTTCAATCGATGCAAACCCTCGTTCAAATCAAAAAATCGAATTTTTGCCGAATCTGGCTAGCCCGAGCCCAATGCCTGAAAATGAACTGAGCCCCTGGGGTTTTATTAATCTAGCAAACATGGTTGAAAATGAAGAAATCAATTGGGACAAATTTCGTCGGACTATTCGCCTAGGCGTCCATTTTTTAGACAATGTCCTGGATTGTTGGGGCAGTAGCACTCAATCGCATTTACGAATTAATTTAAGCACTCGCCCCATTGGACTAGGCGTGATGGGTTTGGCCGATCTGTTTTTTAAACTTCGCATTCCTTATGATAGCGAGGAGGCAGTTTATTTAAGTTCTCAGCTCGCTGAATTTTTCAGCACCGAAGCCATTAAAGCCTCTCGCGATTTAGCAAAAATCCGTGGAGTCTTTCCAAATTACATCGGAAGTTTATGGCAAAAAAGGGAAATTCCGGTGCGTAACTCTAAACTCACTACTTTATTTTGGGACCCTCTTCCCGCAGGAATTGCGCAGGTTGCACCTGGCATTGAAACTCATCCTATTTTAGTCGCTCGCAATGAAACAGCTTCTGTGCACTCCCGTTTTCTGATTCATCCACTCTTTGCCGAAGCCGCCTCCCCTCGAGGATTTCTTTCTGAAGAGGTACTTGAAAAAATAGTTGAAGAAGAATCAGTTCGCAAAGTGGATGAGGTTCCGCAAGATTTAAGAAAAGTTTTTGTCTGTTCTCAAGATGTAGCTTGGAATGCTCACCTAGCCATAGCTGAAGCCTTTGAGAAAAATTTCGATGGTTCCGTCGCGAAGCTTTGTCCAGTTCCTGACAAACTCATTTAAGAAAATTTTAGTCATTTTTTAAGCACGGCCTATCACTCCGGATTACAAGGCTTATGGTTAAAACGAATGGGAGAATTTTCTAGGGTTTTAAAAGAACCTGCTATTCCCGAACTTATTATAGAACCAGACCCAACCCCCGAGCTGATTCTCGAAAAAATAGAAGAAATAGAAGAAGCAGATGAAGCAACGGTAATTTCTACTCTGGAACTTCCTTTAGAAGAAAAAGAAGAAGAGGAAGAATACACTCCGGGAATTGCAGGTCATTTACTGGAGATTGAAGAAGAGCTCACGATTCTGCACCCTAAAGAAGCTCCAAAAGAAGAAGAGTTTCCGCCTCTGCGTTTAGTCGATCAAGCATTTGTCGATCATTGGAAAGAAGAAGCTCCCCCTGCTTTAAACCTTAGTTCCGAACCTCTCGATTCAATTCTAGGCGAAGTATTGGAAGAGGCCGAAGAAGATTGCACGGAAATTATCCCCACCGAGGAATTCTTAAAACCAGAAACGATAGCTCAAACCGAAACAAATATTGAGCCCTTATATCAAGTCGCCTCTGAAGAAATAGATTTTTCAGACGAAGAAGCTACCGTCATTACCGATCATTTTTTCGGAGAAGAAGAACTCACGGTGATCGAAACACGCTCTCCTTGGATTCAAATTCGGGAAAGACCCGAAGTCCTCCAAGGCACTACCAGGCGTTATGCCACCGCTTGCGGCCCTCTTACCATTACCCTCAATGAGGACGACCGGGGCTTGTTTGAAGTCCTTCTCCACTCCCGCACCGGAACGGGCTGTAACAGCAATTATCTTGAAAGTTTAAGTCGTTTAACCAGCTTAAGCCTCCGGGCTGGCATTGATCCTTCGGCGGTTCAAGAAGAACTTCGCCAATTAAGTTGCCCAGAGCATCACGACCAAACCCATCCCCAACCTTCCTATGCCCACGCCCTGGCGCAAGCGTTGGAATTACACTTTAAAAGTAAAACAAAATAAAATAGAGCTCTTCACCAGACTTGCTATAGAGCTATCGCTATCCCGCAAAGCGGGATGGCGATGGAGCGAACAACCCAGTATAAATTAATTTACGCAGTTAGGCACTCGCATGGACTTTTCATTGGAATCGGTTCTGTCGTCTTTACAAGAAGGGGTGATCTTGTTTGATCTCACAGGCAAAATCACTTTTTTAAATTCAGCGGCCGAAAGAATTATTGGGACTTCAACAGCGGTGATTGCCGATCGAAGTTTATCCGAAATTTTCTCTAAAAACGCCAACCTCCTGCGCCGGGTCGATCAAACGCTTAAAACAGGGCATTCTTTTACCATCCGTGAAGATGAACTTAAAAATCGCTTGGGAGAAAGCTTTGTGGTCGAAATGCATCTTGAGCCCATTCATTCTCATGAAGGCCAAATTGTCGGTGCTTGCTTAGCGCTGCACGACCGTTCGATGGTCAAAAAAATGGAAGAAGAACTTCGCCATGCGGATCGTTTAGCCATTATGGGCACCATCGCCTCAGGCCTGGCACATGAAATCAAAAACCCTTTGGGGGGTATTAAAGGTGCCGCGCAAATGCTCGCACGTGAGGTTAATACGCTTTTTCCCGCCAAAGGATTGAACGAAAATTTAAGAAACAAAGAGCTACAAGAATATTTACAAATCATTACTCAAGAAGCCAACCGAGTAAACGAGCTCATTAGTGAACTATTAAGTTTTGCAAAACCCAAAAAAATAAAATCAACCGCTGTAAATTTACACAAAATTTTGGATGAAATTATTCAACTCGAAGAACAGGCCTCTAATAAGCCTATTCAATATATTCGTCACTACGACCCAAGCCTTCCCCGGGTGAAAGGGGACGAGAATCAACTCAAACAAGTCTTTTTGAATTTAGTTAAAAATGCACGCGAGGTTCTTTCTGAAGGGGGAAAGATCGAAGTTTCTACCCGTTTAGTCACAGACTACCAATTAAAGACTCAAAAAGGGGGTACTTCTCGATTTGTTTCTATTTCGGTCAAAGACAATGGCTCAGGAATGGATGAAGAAGCGCTTGCTCATTTGTTCGCGCCTTTCTATACCACCAAAAGGGCAGGGACTGGTTTAGGACTTGCCATTTCCCATCGTATTGTTAACGAACATCAAGGGTTTATTCAGGTAGAATCTAAACCTAAAAAAGGAAGCACCTTTAGCGTTTATTTAAGAGCTCCGAAACAGTAAATGATTATGACAAACACTCCTGCTCATCCCATTCGAATTCTTATTGCCGAAGATGAAAGCTCACTTCGAACTATTTTGAAAAAACTTTTCTTAAAGAAAGGTTACGAAGTCGAAACCGTGCCCGATGGAGAAATGGCCATTGCAAAAATCCGCCAACAAAACTTTCAAATTGCGCTTTTAGACATCAACATGCCCAACCGTTCGGGGTTGGAAGTTCTATCGATTGCCAAACAAGAGCATCCTCAACTTTCTGTGATTATGATTACCGCTCAGGACACAATGAAAAACGCGGTAGAAGCGATGAAGCGGGGAGCCTTTGATTACGTAAGCAAACCTTTTGAGTTAGAAGAAATTGAGCTCTTAGTGGAGCGGGCTTTAGAAACACATCGTTTAACCCGTGAAGTCGAGCAACTCAAAAAAGAGCTCTCTGCCCGAAGTTATGATGCTCAAGCCAAGATCATTGGCAAATCCAAACCTATTAAAGAAATCTATAAACTCATTGGCAAAGTCGCTGCCTCCGACGTACCCGTTTTAATCACAGGAGAATCAGGAACAGGAAAAGAACTGATTGCGCGCGCTATTCATCAATCAAGTAACCGCGTTGGGCGCCCCTTTGTTGCGGTAAATTGTGCTGCTATTCCTCGAGAACTTTTAGAAAGTGAATTATTTGGAACCAAAAAAGGTGCTTACACCGGCGCAGAAGAATCTCGCGCAGGTTATTTTGAAGCAGCCAATAAAGGCACACTTTTTTTAGATGAAATCGGCGACATGCCTTACGGCCTGCAATCGAAGCTTTTGCGTGTTCTACAAGAAAAGGAAATTTCTCGTTTAGGAAGCACCGAAACAAAACCTATTGATGTGCGCATTATTTCTGCGACCAATCAAGATCTCTCGCAACTTACCAGTCAGAAAAAATTTCGCGAAGATTTATATTTTCGCTTGAATGTAGTGCCGATTCGGTTGCCGCCCCTCCGAGAACGTTCAGAAGACTTAGAAGTATTAGTGGAACACTTTCTAGGAAAGTTTGAGCAAGAGTTTTCTTTGCCGCACAAAAAGATTGCTTCCGATGTTTTTCACTTACTTCAAACTTATTCTTGGCCCGGCAATGTGCGCGAACTTGAAAATGTCATCAAAAGAGCTTTAGTTTTAAGTCACGGAAATTTAATTCAGAAAAAAGATATTCAAAGTATTTTGCAGGAAAATCCGCAAGTCTTAGGTCAAAGCGAAATTGAATCCCTTTCGCTAGAAGAGCTCATCCGCAATAAGCTTAAGCACTTCTTAGACAAATTCGATCAAATGGATGCGATGGATTTATATCAAACTATTATTCAAATGTTAGAAAAACCCCTCGTCACTTTAGTTCTGCAAAAAACCAAGTGGAATCAAATCCAGGCCGCTAAAGTTTTGGGTATCAATCGAAACACACTTCGCAAAATGATTCGCACACTCAAAATCCCCATCCTCAAAACTCCTGAGGGGGATGAATGAGTTTTTTTTCAGAAACTTTTCTTTATTTTGTGCTCATCCTTCTTGCGATTTTCGTAGGTGGAATATTTCCGATCTTAACTCGCGGCAAACACTCGCATCATCCCCTGCTACTTTCTTTTTCGGCAGGGCTAATGTTAGGCTCTGCTTTTCTTCATTTAATTCCTGAAGCTTTTGAGCTGATTGGCGCTGAAACGAGCCTTTATGTTTTATTAGGATTGCTCACTCTTTATGGTTTTGAACGTTTTATCACCATCCATGCCTGCGAAGCGGATCACTGCGAAGTGCATAGTTTAGGCCTTTCAGCCTTTGTGGGGTTATTCCTCCACTCTTTTACGGACGGCATTGCGCTGGGGGCAGGTTTATTGATTCCACGTTTGGGCCTTATTGTTTTTCTGGCCATCTTCGCCCACAAAGCCATGGAAGCCTTGGCTTTAAGTTCTATTTTAGTCCACGCCCAGAAAAAAAATCTCTCCATCTTTTTAGCTAACTTTTGTTTAGCTTTAGCAATCCCAATAGGCGCAATCATTCCCTGGTTTTTCGCAAAGAACTCGCATCCCCACACGGCAGGCATTGCCCTTGCGTTTTCAGCGGGCACGTTCCTACACATCTCTTTGTCCGATTTACTTCCCGAAGTGCATCGGCATTCCAATCTTCGAAGTCGAGCCGCCCTATTTTTTGTTTTTGGCTTACTGGTTATGGCAGGGATTGAACAATGGATCTAAATACCCTAAAGGGTTTGTATACCATTTGCGACAACACTTTCTCTCCTCAATATTCTCACGAAGAATTGGCGGAGTTTTTCTTGCGTGGCGGAGCAAAAATTATTCAACTGCGCATGAAAGATCAGAGCTTACAATCCATCGAAGAAAAAACAAAAAAAATTTTAGAC
>CAYWGE010000036.1:0-10786 GCA_964457215.1 uncultured Pseudomonadota bacterium | reverse complement strand
GAGAATTTTGTTTATTCTCCAACAAACTGCAAATTTCATCGAGCTTTAGTTGAACGGCGTCCCCTTCGCGATTTTGGGTATGTTGAATCAAAAAAACCATTAAAAAAGTAATGATGGTGGTGCCTGTATTAATCACAAGTTGCCAGGTATCGCTAAAATGAAATATCTTTCCTAAAGCGGCCCAGATTACAATAGCAGCTAATGCAGCAGAAAAGGCAAGAGGATGACCTGCTTTATGAGAAATCCATTTTGCGAATTGAGAAAAACGTCCTCGATGATAGTGAGAAGCCATAGGATCTCCTTCTTGGTAAAAATAAATTTATATCTGAATGAACTTTAAGAATGTGTAATAAAAAATGAGGAAACACAATGGGGACTTGCTGTGAAAAATCTGAGACAAAGACGCTTCAAGTGCTAGATCCTGTTTGCAAAATGAAGATTCATCCACCGGCAGCAGGCCAATACACTTATCAGAACCATACATATTACTTCTGCAATGTGGGTTGTTTAGAAAAATTTAAGAGGGATCCTACGCGCTATTTATCACCTCAGCCTATAGACCCCGCGGAGATCGCCGCTACCGAATATACCTGTCCAATGCACCCTGAAATCCTTCAAAAAATGCCGGGCAATTGTCCACTCTGCGGCATGGCTTTAGAACCAAAAGAATTTTCTATAGAGAATGAAAATCCAGAATTACCCGAGATGCTACGACGTTTCTATTGGAGTTTAATCTTAAGCATTCCGTTGTTTTTTGTGAGTATGGGGGGAATGTTTTTCTCGTTCGGATTTTCTTCTTTTCAGCAACACTTAATCGAATTTTTTCTGGCTACGCCCGTCGTGCTTTGGGGGGGTGCTCCTTTTTTCCACCGCGCTCTTTACTCCTTCAAAACCTTACAGCTGAATATGTTTAGCTTAATCGCATTGGGGACAGGCGCCGCTTGGCTCTATAGTGTTATTGCCACCTTTTGGTCTCAAATTTTCCCTTTAGCGGCGCTTCATCAGGGCCCTCCGACTTATTTTGAATCAGCGGCTATTATCACTACTTTGGTACTTTTAGGACAAGTGCTCGAACTTAAAGCGAGAAAACAAACTGGAAAAGCCATCCAAGCCTTGCTGGGATTAAGTCCAAAAACAGCACGCCTAGTGCAAGAAGATGGAAGAGAAATAGATATTCCGTTAGCGGAAGTTCAGATCGGACAAAAATTACGAGTAAGGCCCGGAGAAAAAATCCCCGTAGACGGAATCTTGATCGAAGGAAGTAGCTGGGTGGATGAATCGATGATCACAGGAGAAGCGCTCCCTGTCGAAAAAAAATCGGGCCATTGGGTGACCGGAGCCACTCTCAATCAAACCGGGAGTTTTATTTTTGAGGCCAAACGCGTAGGGAGCGCTACTCTCCTCGCGCAGATTGTGAAAAGCGTTAGCGAAGCAGCAAGGAGCCGAGCGCCCATTCAACGTTTGGCCGATCAAGTGTCTTCTTACTTCGTTCCCGGAGTTCTCTTTATCTCCCTACTTACTTTCGCTCTCTGGATACTTCTAGGGCCAGACCCACGCTTCACTCATGCGCTAATCAACGCAGTGGCCGTGCTCATCATCGCCTGCCCTTGTGCTTTAGGTCTTGCCACACCCATGTCTATTTTAGTCGCTACGGGACGTGGAGCACAAAAAGGAATACTCTTCAAAAATGCAGAAGCCTTAGAAAGTTTAGAAAAGATAAATACCTTAATTGTAGATAAAACAGGCACTCTCACTGAAGGAAAACCCAAACTTCTTTCTCTAGAAATCAACGCTTCCTTTTCTCGAACACAAACTCTGCAATGGATTGCGAGCCTAGAACAAGCCAGCGAACACCCTCTGGCAGCTGCTATTGTGCGTGCTGCTCAAGAGGAAAGTCTAACCTTGCTCTCGGTAGAAAATTTTGAATCGGTTACAGGAAAAGGGGTACGCGGCAAAGTTGCGCATCATGAAATTACTGTGGGAACCTCAAACTTTCTCGAAGAAAACAATATTTCTACTCAAACATTTTCCGCCCAAGCAGATTCTTTGAGAAAAAAAGCACAGACCGTTTTGTTTGTAGCGATCGATCAATCTCTAATAGGTCTAATCGCGATTGCCGATCCTATCAAATCATCAAGCATTCAAGCCATTCGTGAACTTCAAAAAAATAAAATTCAAGTGATCATGGCAACCGGCGATCACCCAAACACCGCAGCCAGTATTGCTCAGCAATTAGGAATTAAAGACTTTAGGGCAAATCTATTTCCTGAAAGTAAAAGGGAGCTTATTCAAGCCTTACAAAAAGAGGGTAAAAAAGTAGCGATGGCGGGCGATGGAATTAACGATGCTCCCGCACTTGCTCAAGCCGATGTAGGAATCGCTATGGGTTCTGGGACCGATATTGCCATCGAAAGTGCGGGGCTTACCTTAGTAAAAGGAGATCTTCAAGGAATTCTCCACGCGATTTATTTAAGTCAAAAAACCATGCAGAATATTCGGCAAAATCTTTTTTTTGCGTTCGTCTATAATTTATTAGGAGTACCGATTGCGGCAGGCCTGCTCTATCCCTTCTTTGGGATCCTCTTAAGCCCGATGCTCGCCGCTGCCGCCATGAGTCTAAGCTCCGTATCGGTGATTGGAAATGCATTGCGATTGCGAAAAATGTAGGGGCGCTGCTTGCTGTGCCTAAATTTATTGGGCGCGCCAAGGGGCGCCCCTACGGCACAACAAATATAAAAACTACTTTCTCAAAGGCATCACCGCACCCGATTCCAAATCGTATATTCCACCCACAATTTTTAGGCTTCCATTCTTTACGCGCTCCGCAAGAATAGGAGGAGAATTTTTCAGTTGTTCTACCACGGCTTCAACATTCTGAAGAATACCGCAGTCCAACGTATCTAACTTCTTGCAGCTTAAATCTTCAACATGCGGTTTAATTTTGTTGGCAATCACGGGGATATGCCCAGGTAAAGGCTTTCCTTTTAAAGTTGCCTCAACAGCGCCGCATTTTTCATGGCCCATTACAAAAATCAAATTGGCTCCTAACTGGGCAACTCCATATTCGATAGTACCTAGAGCGAGATCATCAATCACATTTCCCGCCACTCTATATACGAAAAGATCTCCCAAACCTTGATCAAAAATCAGTTCCGGCGGAACACGCGAATCCGAGCAACTCACGATGATTGCAAAAGGATTCTGCCCACCCTTTACTAAAGTGCGACGTTCGGCGTTTAAATTGGGATGTTCGGTCTTCAATTCTACAAAACGAGCGTTGCCTTTCATCAACCGGTCTAAAGCTTCATTCGCGTCTATTGAAGAAGAGGAAGAAGCTGCAAAAAGAGGAAACTGAAAACTCAAAACAAAAACAAACACCACAATTCTCATTAAATCTCTCATACACTCTCCTTAAAAAAATGGACTGCGTGAGCAGCCCATTTTAAAGAGAGATTTTTTGAATGCAATTGGAATTTATCGTCGGCTTAAATCTGCCAGACAAGCCCTTACAAAACGTGCATGTGTATTCATATCGATGCCTCTCGCAACCCGCGCTGCAAGGTCTCGTTGTTGTGCCTCACCTGCATGATCAAATGCATTCCAATAACGAGTTAATTGTTGTCGATTAATTTTCCCATACACATATAATTTTTCGACTTGATTGTAATAAGCCTGAATATTCTGAGGAAGGCGCGCAACGCCCAATTGCTGGCGCATACTATTGAGAGCAGCCACTCGTTGCGAAGATAAAACCAGAGTTCCACGAGGGACAATACGATTTGTTCCCGGAACTCGAGACGAAGAATTATGTCGCCTTAACCAAACTTGGTCTTGAGCAGCAGCATAATCTCGAACAGTTTGGTAGCCTTCCACCCCTCTAAATTCAGCCTCACGATTTGTTCCAATAATAGCGACTGGATTTTCTGTGCGTTGCAAAAGACGATTTAAACGCGCACTCGGAGCTTCGCCATTGAAACCCGCAGAGAGCATCGTTCTCAAACTCACGACTCGGGTTCGACTCGTTACTGCAACTCCTTCTCCCGCGTCTCGGGTTGTTCTCTCCGTTAAACGATATCGAGTGTCTAAAGAAAAACGCTGAATGTGTTCGGTACCCATTTTAATATCCTTTCTGATTAAACCTTAGGCCCAGGATATAAGAGCAAAACAAATGCCAAATCCAATGCATAAAATATCAATTAATTTCAATTAGTTAGAATAAATAGTTGAATTGTGTTGATAATTTAGGGGGTTAGATACCCCGCCTTGAGCTTTTGCGAGAGGGATAAAAACCTAAATCTAAAGAAAAAATTGTTAAGAATTAATGAGAAGACGAAGAAGGCGGTCCAAATTTTTGGATTAAGAGTCGATCGATTTTTTTAAGCCCTCCACCATCACTCATTAAAAAAATAAAACTTAAGAGAGCAATGACGAAGATAAAAATAAAAAGTGAAACCCGCATGCTGACTGTTACATGCTCTAAAACCGCTTCACTGGGATTTTTAGGATTATAATAAACACTGATTTCTTGCCCAACGGCAAAACGCTGCACAATTCCTTTTGCCCAGATTTCGCTGGTTCCTTGAGCTACTTGAAAATCAATTCGCTTACCTTGATAAGTTTGACCGCCTACTGTGTATTCATAAAGAAGCTCGGGCACGAAATAAGCACGATACCCATTTGCTGTTTGTTTATGTTCTTGTTTGACTTGCGAAACTAAAACACGGCCTTTCACGCTTGGCCATTTCTTTGCCTTCTCGGCCCGTGCCCGCGCGGAAATTCCTATCCAAAGCATATAAAAAGCAAACAATAAAAAGGGACTGGCGATTATAAAAAACATAAAAGTTTAGTCCATATTACCCACTCCAAAATAAGAGGCTTGTGGATGATGAAATACAAAGGCCGAAACCGAGGCCTCGGGTTCCATCATAAACCCTTCGGTGAGTTGAACACCAATTTCTTCAGGCTTGAGTAAATCAAAAATAATTTTTTGATCGTCGAGATTTGGGCATGCAGGATAACCCGGTGAATAACGCTTTCCTCGATACTTCGCTTGAAAACGCTCGATCATCTTCGTGTTCACGTCATCTGGGAAGCCCCACATATTGCGGATACGCGAATGCAAATACTCTGCATAGGCTTCGGCGGTTTCTAAGGCTAAGGCTGCTAAGGCATGAGATTTTAAATATTCCCCTTTGGCCTTCAACTCTTCTGATCTTTGTCGAATGCCTTCTCCCGAACTCACCACAAACATGCAGAGATTATCTTGCACGGGCGAAAGATAATCGGCCAAACACAAACCCTCTGCGAGCTTTTGCCGGGGAAAATGAAACCGAGCAATTTCATTTTGTTTCGAATCTAAGATCACCGCATCATTTTTTTCACTTCTCGCGTGGAAAAATTGATACACGGCCTTGGGTTGCAAGGTTTTTCGTAATTCGACTTTGAGTTCATCAACGATATCATAGATCTCTACTGCTTTTTTACCATCTTCTAACTCAAGGGCTTTCTGCTTTTCGCCGCTCGCAATTAATTTAATCGATTTCCCCTTCAATCCTAAATGACGCCCATAAAGCATGAGGGGATTAATAAAGGGCCAAATATGATCGATTGGCGTATTCTTAATGACATGACGTTCAAAATCCGGCGGCTCGGGTAGCTCTTGAATTATTTCAATCTGCGGAGACCGTTCGGTTGAAACCGGCTCAGCCGAAACCGCCACATAGGCCGCGTCCCCCGCGCTTTTCTGTTTTTCTGAAATTTTCTTTTTGAGTTCCGAAAACAAATGGGGATCTTGAATTTTTTTGGCGAGTTCTAATCCCGTCATGGCATCATTAGCGTAGGTCACAAAGCCTTCATAAGCGCGCGCGATTTTTTGATCGGTAAATTTCTCCGAAAGTGCGGCGCCTCCTACCAGAATCGGAATTTTAATTCCGTGTTTGGATAAATCTTCTGCCGTGATCACCATTTGCTGAGCGGACTTCACAAGCAAGCCAGAGAGTCCCACAATATCGGGTTTATGTTCTTCAATGGCTTGAATCAATTGTTCCGGCGGAATTTTAATTCCAAGGTTAATAACCTGAAATCCATTATTAGAGAGAATAATATCAACGAGATTTTTTCCGATATCGTGCACATCGCCCTTTACGGTCGCGAGTACTACTTTTCCCCGACTGGCCGAGCTAAGTTTATCCATGTGCGGCTCAAGATGCGCTACCGCAGCCTTCATCGCTTCTGCACTTTGCAAAACTTCAGCGACAATCAATTCATTTTTGTTGAAAAGACGCCCAACTTCATCCATTCCCTTCATGAGAGGGCCATTAATAATTTCTAAGGGTTTGGATTTTTGCAGTGCTTCATCCAGATCTTCTTTTAAACCATCTTTAGAACCTTCTAGAATATAGCGTGCAAGCCTCTCTTCGAGCGGTAAAGTTTTCAAATCTTTCTTAGCTTGGGGGACTTTCGTGCGGAAATATGCCGCAAAAGCCGCGACTGGATCTTCTCCGTGGTTAAAGAGTAAATCTTCGGATAATTTTTTCTCTTCGTCAGAAATCGACGCATAACGTTCTAATTTTTCGGCATTCACAATCGCCAAATCTAGACCCGCTTGCACGCAATGGTAGAGATAAACCGAATTTAAGACCTCACGTCCCGCGGGCGGGAGGCCAAACGAAACGTTACTCACGCCTAAGATCGTTTTGGTAAGTGGAAATTCTTTTTTGATGAGGCGAATGCCTTCAATCGTTTCTAAGGCAGAACCCACATAGTTTTGATCACCGGTTCCAACCGGAAACACCAAACAATCCCAATAAATATCTTCGGGGAGAATTCCATATTTCTCTGTGAGCAGTTTGTAACTGCGCTTGGCGACTTCGAGTTTGCGTTCACGCGTAACAGCCATTCCTTGAATTTTGTCTTCATCAATTAAACCCACGACCAGAGCCGCACCAAATTTTTTGGCCAGAGGAACTACTTTTTCAAAACGTTCTTCTCCATCTTCAAGATTAATAGAATTCAAAATGGCTTTGCCTTGAGAATAAGGAAGAGCCAGCTCAAAAACCGCTGCATCGGTAGAATCAATCATCAGCGGAGCTTTCACTTTTTTAATCACATGCTCCAAAAAATTCTTCATGTCGGCCACTTCATCGCGGTCCGGATCGGCCATGCAAATATCGATAATCTGAGCGCCATTTTTAACCTGAGCGCGCGCAATCTCTGCGCCTTCTTCGTATTTTCCTTCGGCAATCAGGCGTTTAAACTTTCGGCTTCCAATCACGTTAGTGCGCTCCCCCACAATCACGGGGCGCATCTCCTCGGTAATTTCTAAATAATCGATTCCCGATAAAAAAGACTTATGAGAAACGCTAGGAACTCGAGGTTTTTTACCTTCAGCTAATTTCGCCATTGCCGCAATATGCGGTACGGTAGTTCCGCAACAACCGCCTAATAAATTAATCCAGCCCGATTCAATAAAACGATTTAAAACGCGAGTGATCATTTCGGGAGTTTCGAGATATTTTCCATTTTCGTCGGGAAGCCCGGCATTCGGTACACAAGCCACCAAGGTTTTAGTCAGGCCCGCCAAGGTACGGATATGATCGGTCATAAACTCCGGACCCGTCGCACAATTAAGCCCAATATATAGTAAATCCACATGAGCAAGGGCCGCCGCTAAGGCATCGATCGCTTGACCCGCCAGCAAAGTCCCCATCGCTTCAATGGTAACAGATACCGCAATGGGAATGGTTTCTTTGACCTCCGCCAAGAATTTTTGAATTCCTAAAATTCCCGCTTTAATATTCCGAGTGTCTTGACAGGTTTCGAGTAAAAAATAATCAACTCCCCCCTCGTAAAGACCTTTGGCCTGCTGATAAAAATTCTCAATTAATTCTTCAAAAGTAACGCCGCCGGTTACGGATAAAGCCTTCGTGGTAGGGCCCATCGAACCAGCGACAAAACGAGGTTTGTCGAGAGTTGAAAATTTATCGGCTGCCGCGCGCGCAATGCGAGCAGCCTTCAGATTAATTTCATCGGCCTTTTCAGAAAGATTATATTCCGCAAGAACCAAAGGAGTTGAACCAAAAGTATTGGTTTCGATGATATCGGCACCGGCTTCTAAATAGGCTTCGTGAATCGAGTGAATCACATCTGGACGGGTAAGAACGAGATTTTCGTTACATCCTTCATATTCCGGGCCTCCAAAATCCTTCGCCGTAAGATCTTTGGATTGGAGCATAGTTCCCATAGCTCCATCCAAGACGAGGATACGCCTAGACAATTGTTCTTTTAAGGCTTGGACGCGTTGAGTACGAGTAGACATGGTTTACAATTCTCATTTCTGGTTTTCGATCACCTCGGTCACGGTTTTCGACTCTCGTCTCCAACCATTTCCTCGCCCATACCCGGAGTAGGGTATTCCCGGGCTCGGTCATAGGGCTCACCCACTACAATTGTTTAAATAATTGTTCAAGTGGATCTAAGAATCCCTTAAAACCGCATTCTTTTTGAATCTTTTTATTGATTTGACGTTCTAATTCTCTTGTTTCATAAATACATCTTATTTTCGTCCCTTAACCCTTTTAAAGGAGGCTTCAAATTATGAGCAAACGCTCAAAGTTTACAGTGGGCACTGCCCTTGCCCTTTCTCTAGCAGTGGCTCCCGCTTTTATTGCAGGCAAGAATGTTTTTGCTGCAGACACCACAACCCAAGGCGCTAGTACCAAAAAAGCAAGTAAAGAAGGTACTTGTGGAGAAGGAACCTGTGGAAGTAAGAAGAAGAATACTCAAACAAAAGCCGAATCAAAGCCAGAAAGCAAACCCGAAAGTAAGGCAAAAGATGGTAAATGTGGTGAAGGAAAATGTGGCGCAAAGAAAAAAGCGCATGAAGGAAAATGCGGTGAAAGTAAGCCCGCGAAGTAATTTAGATCTTAAAACGGGATTAGGGCTCCGCCGAGAACTAGTCCCGTTTCTTTTTCAAAAACACCCTGAAATTGATTTTTTAGAACTTGCTCCCGAAAATTGGATGGAGCTGGGTGGAAAATTTGCCAAAGAATTCGAAAAAATTGCAGACACCTACCCCCTTGTTTGTCACGGTTTGAGCCTTTCCCTAGGAAGCCCCGCGGCTTTAGATGTTTCATT
Source organism: uncultured Pseudomonadota bacterium (assembly GCA_964457215.1). Taxonomy (GTDB): domain Bacteria; phylum UBA10199; class UBA10199; order JADFYH01; family JADFYH01; genus CAYLKF01. Next base: position 1,651 of record CAYWGE010000036.1, on the reverse strand, counting down.
TTTAAAGCGGATTAAAAAATTTTTAGATGCTTATTCGATTCCTTATTATTCCGAACATCTAAGTTACTGCAGCGATTCGGGTCATCTTTATGATTTACTTCCCATTCCCTTTACCGAGTCTGCTGTGCGCTACACGGCCAAACGCATACGCCAAGCTCAAGAAATTTTAGAACGAACTATCGCTATTGAAAATGTTTCTTATTATCTCACTCCACCGCTATCAGAAATGAGTGAGCTAGAATTTCTTTTAAGAATCTTAGAAGAAGCCGATTGCCGGCTTTTACTCGATGTAAACAATATTTACGTGAATAGTGTGAATCACGGCTACGATGCCCAAACATTTCTTCAAAGCCTACCTGCAGAGCGAATCGCCTATGTACACGTCGCCGGCCATTACCAAGAAACGAAGGATCTGATCATCGACACCCACGGTGCAGATATTGCGGATCCTGTTTGGAAATTATTGAAAGAGTGTTACAAAAACTTTGGTTCTCTCCCTACCTTGCTCGAAAGAGATTTTAATATTCCGCCGTTTAAAACTTTACTTCGCGAAGTGAAAACCATCCAGAAAATCCAAAAGAGTTATACCTAATGAAGAATTCTTCTTTAAAACAAGTGAAAGATTTTCAAGAAAAATTCACACGGCATATCCGAAATCCTCAAAAATATAAAAAACCTCCTTCTGTTTCGGCGCGCCGAATGAAGGTATACAACGAACTTCTTTTTAACAGTGTGGAAGATTGCTTAAACAGTTGTTTTCCTATCTTGAAATCTATTTTAAAGAAAAAATGGAAAGTCTTGGTCCGCTCTTTTTTTGAAAAACATTCTGCTCAATCTCCACTTTACCGCGAAATACCTCAAGAGTTTGTAGATTACTTAATGAAGTTCAAAAAAATTCCAAGAGGATACCCGGCTTTTCTCACAAACCTTGCGCATTATGAATGGATGGAGCTTTCTCTCTTTTTAATGCCAGATTCAAACTCAAAAAACTTTCTCACGCCTATTCATGCCCTGCTCGAATACGACTATCCAGTGCATCAGCTTCATTTAAAATCTCAGCTTAAAACTCCTAAAAAATCTTATTATTTCCTCTATCGTAACCCACAAGACGAAATTGAATCCTTAGTCTTAAACCCGGTGAGCGCGCGTTTATTACAACTCTTGAAAGAAGGAAAAAAACCCCAAAGAGCTTTAGAGCGGGTTATTCGCGAACTCAAACATCCAAACCCTCAAGAAGTTTTAAAAGAAGGAAAAAAATTATTAAAAGAGTGGGAGAATAAAAAGATAATTTTGACTTAAGGGTTTCGCCACTGAAGTTTCAACGGGTGCAACCCGTGGAATGGACTGTAACGAGGTGCTAACTTCTTCTTGGCTTGTAAACATGCAGCGGTAAAGCCTCCGCCGCCTCCATCATTGTTTCACTCAAAGTAGGATGTGCATGAATGCTAAGCGCCAGATCTGCACTGGTAGCTCCCATCTCTATGGCTAAAACGCCTTCTGCAATGAGATCTCCCGCACCCGAGCCCACAATTCCCACACCTAAAACTTCATCGGTTTGAGGATCAGATAAAATTTTTGTAGTTCCCTCAGGCTTTCCTAAAGTTAAGGCACGCCCTGAGGCTGCCCACGGAAAACGAGAAATCTTTACCTC
>CAYWGE010000035.1:6339-10894 GCA_964457215.1 uncultured Pseudomonadota bacterium | reverse complement strand
TCCTCTCTCGATTAGGGCATTCCGAATAAGAGTAGCACGTTCTTGAGTTACAGTTCTATTATGAGCACGATCACCCTGATTATCGCTGTGGACTTCAATTTGGATACCTCTTACATCAGGATTTGCATTCAGAAACTGAGCAATATTCTCAATAGCGCGTTCCGCACGCCGGGTGAGATGTCCTCGTTCAAATTTCAAAAGAGAAGCTTGATGACGAAGAATTTCAGCGGGAGATTCCATGCTTAATAAATGAGGGTCTACTTCCGCTAAGCGATATAATTCTGCACGCAGAGGATTAATGCGGGCTTGAAAAGCGGCCACTTGTCGATCAAATTCAGCGCGGTGTTCAGGATGTTGTCTGCCGAGTGTTTTTAATTGATTCACTTGACGTTCTACTTGAGTCAGAGCGACCACAGTTCCGTCTCTGGAATCGGCAATATGAGGAGTGGTTTTGAGAGTATCTACTAAACCAGCAACACGTGTTAATTCAGTATCAATACTATGACTTAAACGACTTGCCTCTTGTTGCACCCTCACTTGACCCGTAATCTGTCCACGAACGGTACCTGCTAGTCCTGAAAAATCTCCCACCCTACCAAGTTCGGCACTAAGCGCCGCCCCTTGATGAGGGAAAGCGGTTCGAACACAAGCAACTAACTCCCGGCCATTTCTCAATGCCGTTGCTGCCGCTTGAGTGTGTTCTGTAGAGGGGTGAGCCGTGCTGGTTTGAATTGCCGTGCGATCTGCTCTCAACCTCGCGGCAAAAGCGGCTTCACCGACTTGTCCAGCTTTGGTTCTTAATTCCGCAGGGATATGACCAATCGTCTGGCTTAATACGGTAATATCTCCATGATGAGGAGCACGGTTTAATCGATCAAATTGAGTTTTAGCTTGTTGATAAAAACGGTGAGCCACTTGAAGTTCACCCACTGCAAACTCCGGATGACCTGCAGCTCGATGCTGTTCTGCCCAACGCATATGCGTATTATATTCCCTTAAATTGGTGGCAATTTGTTCTCTTAAGACCCGAGGTTCAACCTCTCCTAATCGCCGACGATAGTCTGCAATTTGGCGTCTAGTCTCTGGAGTTAAGCGCGCGCCTCCTGCGTCCCTCTCTAAGCGTGCAAGCATGTTCCGAGCCGCATTAAAATCGATTCCATCGGTAAGAGCAATTCGCCCATCGTTTACGTCGGCCCCATTATGAGCTTCTACCCTATCTAAATAATTATCAATTTGAGTGAGTCTTGTTTGTGCTTCCGCTTGAGTGATACGTCCCATGATTTACTCCTTATAAATGTTATTTAATAATCTAAAAGACACGAGGTTAATAAGCAATCCCAATGCCAAGAATTTATTATTGTCTCATTTTATTTAACCTTATGAAATCATTAAATATTAATGACTTAAACAAATAAATAAATGTTAAAAAGTATAAACTCTCTGGAGAGTTTTCTGGGCAAGGATTGTAAAGATTTGTTTGGGTTGGGTAGTATTTACCCCAGCTCTTGAGCGGGTAGTTCTTGAAAAATTTCTTTTCTTTGAATTCGCATGCGCAGCGCACTAAAATAGCCGGCTAAAACTAAAGGAAGACTATGAGCAAGGTGAATGAAAATGCCTAACGTTAAGGCTAAAGAAGGATCCAGCCCCAGATATTCATAAACCACTAAAGCAGTCCCCTCATAAATTCCTAATTTTGCCGGAGTAGAAGGAAGAGCGGTCGTAATACATAAAGAAGAAACAAGTAACAAAGCCGCCGGCCATCCGAGACTCACACCAAAACTTTCTTGAATCGCCCACACGCTTGCTACTTCGCAGAGCTTCATGGCAATCCCTAAAAAAATAGCCCACAACGTTTTCGGGAGTGATCTTAAGGTATGAAGATGATGAGCCCAATCGTTCACAAACGAGAAAAGACGCCGCAGAATTTTAGGGGCGGTTGCAAAATCTTTCTTTTCTTTCAACACAAATGCAAAAATAAAAACCAGAATGTAGACGATCAATAACGCTCCCACAAAAGCTTGTATTCCACGATAAATCCAAAGAGGAAGAGTGACCCCCATGAGCAATAATGCAAATAAACACAATTTTCCCAGGCCATCCATAATTTGATCGAGCGTAAGTAACGAAAGCGCTGCAGCCGCTCCTAATTTTTCGCGTTTTCCAAAAAGATAAATGAAGAGAGGGTAAGCTCCTCCAAAAGGAAGCAGATTGGTCGTCATGGCAAAAACAGCCACCAACGCAAAAAGACGAGAAGACGCAATAGAATTTCGAGGAGTTAAAAAGCTTTGAAACTGCAATGTGAGCAATACCAACACTAAGAAGCTAAAACCTAACGCCAAAAGAAAATAAGAAAAGCGAAGCTGTAAAAAGCTCTGAAGAAGTTGACTCAAATGGATATTTCGGAAACAAAAATACAGTAGAGCTAAAGTGAGTAGAGAAATGAAGAGGGTTCCCGCCACGGGGCGCAGTTTAGTCCATTGCATGAAGGGATTTTTTCGTTTTTTGGAACAAGTAGAATGGAAAATAAAAGAATTTTTTCAAACCGTAATTCACAAGTTTTGGGACTGCTCTCCCAAATATTTTTTCGATACTCAACCACGCAATAAACGCAAAAAATGCTCCCCAAATCAAATCAATTACATAATGATGTTGAAGATAAATCGCAGCAAAGCACATGAGAAAAAAATACCCACCAAAAAAGAGGAATGATTTTTTACCCACTTGTCTTGAGTAAAGCCAAATAAGCATGGCGGCCCCTGCATGCATCGAAGGAATTGCCCCAAAAACTACGGGAGAAAGATTGTAGAAGCCGGCAGAAAGTGAAAGGCCAATTAATTGATCGAACCGGACCATCCCGGCCGGGTCTCCCGGAATAAAACCACTCGGTTGGATAAAACCATATTTAGCGACATACCAGGGAGGCGCCGCAGCATACAAAACATAAGCAACATACGCGGCCATATACATCAGAAAAAAGGCCATCGAATAACGAGCGGCTGTTTTTTGATTTTTAAACTTCCAGAGATAAATAATCATCAAAATGGCCATGGGCTCATTTAAGAAATACATAATCCCTGAAATCAAATCGAATCCCTTCCAGAGGTATTGGTAGAGAAATTCGTTGGGGGTTAAAAGGCGCCCTTGTTGAGTGATTCCAAACAATGCTTTTTCAAGACTGTAAGGTTGTTTGACATGAATAGGGATTAACCAATGAAAAGGGATATACCTCAAATAATCGTATACGAGATCTTTCACTAAGACGGGAATGGCTAAAATAACAAACAAACGCGACTCGGAGTGCGCAAAATAACATAACATGACAAAGGCAGTCACAAAAACATGGACGGACTTTAATTCACCGAACAAGTACAGTCCAAAACAATAAAAAATAGGAAGAATAAGAAAAAAGAAAGCACCAAAAAAAGAATGTGCGAGGGGAAGAGTAGAAAGAGGAATTCCTTCTTCTGGACTCAACGACTGACTAGAGCTTTGTTTATTCATAAAGATCGGTAGATAAGTCCTTAATAACTTAGCCCCTTTTTTTCAATAAGAAAAACATTGATTGGGCCTAAAAAATCGAATACCCACTTTATAATGCAGAATCCGGATGAGAAAGCTTTACATGATATTTATCTCCTCGTACGCGATCTTGCCCATCCTCGCGCCTGGATTTATTGGACCGATTTATTACTCACAAGCCTCATCGCTTGGAGCACTCTTTTGTGGGGAGGCACTCTTGCGTGGAGCTCTCCCCTTACCTATCTTACTTTGACCCTTTCTATTCTTGCCTTCTACCGTGGGGTTCTTTTTATTCATGAATTAGCTCACCTCAAACCCCATCAAGTTCGGGGATTTTTCTGGGTCTGGAATCTTTTAATAGGAATCCCACTTTTAGTTCCGGCTTTTTTCTATGTTCGAATTCATTTAGTGCATCATCAGCGTGCTATTTATGGCACACCTCAAGACCCAGAATATTTACCGCTATCAGACGAAGGATTTTTAAGAATTCTTTTTTTCTTGATTCATCCTGCTTTCGCCCCCTTCGCCCTTTTCTTTCGTTTCGCTATTCTCTCCCCTCTTTCTGTCGTTAGTAAAAAAATAAAATCTTTTTCGGTAGGAAAAATGTCTACCCTACTGATTGACCCAAGTTTCACACGTCCTTTTCCAAAAGGTGCAGAAAAAAGGACTTGGATTTTCTTAGAGATTTGTTGCGCGGTGTGGGCCTTAACCTTTCTTGCACTCGTTTTTACTCACAGGATTAGTTTGCATTTTTTAAGTTTTGCTTTAGCGATGGGAAGCGGCGTTGCAGTGATTAATCAAGCCAGAACCCTCTTGGCGCACCGTTTCACCAATAGACAAGGAAACGCGCTTTCTATTCGAGAACAATTTTTGGATTCTGTAAATTTTTCTACTCAATCTGTATTTACTGAACTTTGGGCCCCTCTGGGGTTGCGCTACCACGCACTCCATCATTTTATTCCAACACTACCCTATCATTCGTTAGCCCTTGCGCACCAACGTTCTCGCGCAAGCGCGGCAGCAAGGTCGCGGCTAC
>CAYWGE010000035.1:0-6329 GCA_964457215.1 uncultured Pseudomonadota bacterium | reverse complement strand
CATTCTCTCATCAAGCCACTTATTCGGGTTTTTTACCTGCTTTACAGGAACTTTATCTCTCTGAAAGAAGAATTTGACTTTCCAGCCCCGATCAGCGATGAAGGGAAGTTTATTCTATGTCTCAAGATTTTGACGCACTCATGCAAAGCAGGCACGCTTTGGCGGGCCAAGAGAGTAATGATGTTTTTGAAAAAGCCCGTGAATTTCAAAAAATCGTTGGCTCCTTTCGGGCAATGAACGAATTCCCCTTTTTTCAACCCCTCCAATGTAATTTAGGCCCAGAAGCATTAATAAAAGATAAAAAGGTTATTATGTTGGGCTCAAATAATTATTTGGGACTCACCACTCACCCCAAAGTTCGGGAAGCAGCAATTGAGGCAATTCAAAAATATGGCACAAGCATGACAGGTTCGCGTCTTTTAAACGGGACCTTAGAGCTTCACGAAACCTTCGAACGTGAAATTGCAGAATTTTTAGGAAAAGAAGCCGCTCTTGTTTTTACAACAGGTTACCAAGTGAATTTAGGCGTAATTTCTGCCTTGGCCAATTACGATACCTTAATTTATTTAGATAAATGTAACCATGCGTCTTTATATGACGCAGCCGTCTTGAGCGGTGCGAAAATAATTTATTTCAAACACAATGATCCCAAAGATTTAGAAAAAGCCTTTTTAAGAAGTCCTCCGGATAAAGCAAAATTTGTAGCGGTCGATGGAATTTTTAGTATGGAAGGCGATATCTGTCCACTGCCTGAGATCGTTCGTCTTTGTAAACAATATAAAGCTCGCCTTTTAGTAGATGATGCTCATGCACTCGGAGTCCTAGGGGAACGCGGGGAAGGAACAGCCGGACATTTTGGCCTCACCAAAGATGTTGATTTAATCATGTCTACTTTTTCTAAATCCCTTGCCTCGACAGGTGGCTATGTTGCGGGTGATTTTGAAGTAATTGACTATATTAAACACTTTGGTCGTTCGATGATTTTTTCGGCATCTATCACTCCTCCAAACCTCGCAGCAGCTCGCGCGGCCCTCCAAATTTTAAGACAAGAGCCCGAACGAGTTCAACAAGTTCGCTTGAATGCCCGAAAGCTTAAAGAAGGCTTGGCCTCCATGGGATGGCAAGTGGGCCTTGCAGAAACACCCGTCATTCCTGTTCATATTGGAAGCGACTATACCACCCTACAGCTTTGGAAAGATTTATTAGAGGCAGGTGTTTACGTCAATCCGGTACTCTACCCTGCCGTCGATAAAGAAAAAGCCCTTTTACGCGTTAGTACCATGGCTACTCATACAGAGGCCCATTTAACGCAGGCGCTCGAAGCCTTTCAAGTGGTCGGAGAGCGTTACGGAGTCATTGAAAAAAAAGCAAAGCATGCAGCCGGTTGATCCCCCTACGGATTTTTCATGTTAGAAATTATTCCCGTTACCCATCGTAAACATCTCAAGGAATTTGCTCGCTTACCGGAAACTTTATATTCACACATCCCTCATTGGATTCCTCCGCTTCGCCAAGAACGCCTGGAAGTTTTGTCTCCGAAAAAAAATCCTTATTACCAACACGCCAAAGTCCAGCTCTTTTTAGCCAAACGAAACGGCAAAACGGTGGGCAGAATTTCTGCGCAAGTCGATGAAGAATACGAAAAGCGTTATGGCATTCGAATGGGTCATTTTGGTTTTTTTGAATGCGAAAACCACCCCGAAACAGCTCAATTACTTTTTAAAGCAGCGGAAAAATTTTGCCATCAGCTAGGGGCGAAACAAATCATGGGCCCTTTTGATTTTTCAATCAATGAAGAGCTTGGTTTAATGATTGAGGGTTTTGAACAACCTCTCATGATTATGATGCCTTATCATTTGCCTTATTATGCTCAATTGATTGAAAGACTTGGATATCAAAAAGCCAAAGATTTATATGCTTGGAAATACGAAGTCGGAGAAATTCCAAAAGAACCGGGTGAAATTGCCGAACAGGTATATCAAGAACCAGGTTTAAAAATTAGAAATTTAAATCCAAAAAATTTTCATGCAGATATTTCAACTGTTTTAGAGATTTTCAATTCGGTTTGGGAAAATAATTGGGGCTTTATCCCCTTTACGCCCGCGGAATTAGAAAAAATATCGAAAGACTTAAAACTTATTCTTGATCCAGACTACGCCTTTATTGCGGAGGTTGAAGGAAAACCTGTAGGAATTTGCGTGCTTGTCCCCAATCTTTACGACATGATTCATGATCTAAAAGGAAAATTGTTTCCCTGGGGAATTTTCAAACTTTTTTCAAGAATCAAAAAAAGGAAATATCATTCCGGCCGCCTCATGCTCCTGGGAGTTAAAAAAGATTTTCGAGGTGCGGTGCTCGGGGGGTTAAGTATCTTACTCTATGTGGAAATATTAAAACGCGGAATAGAAAAAGGGCTCAAATGGGGAGAGCTTTCCTGGACCTTAGAAGATAATCTTGCGGTAAATGCCTCTATAGAATTTATGGGTGGGAAAAAGTATAAAACTTATCGAATCTACCAAAAGCAATTATGAAAATTTTCATTACAGGGGCTACGGGTTTTTTGGGTTCTCACACTGCACGCTTACTTACTGAAAAGAAGCATGAAGTAACCGCCCTTATTCGCAAAACAAGCTCGAAAGCAGCATTAAGTAATATTCCTCTTCGCTTTTTCGAAGGACACCTAGCAGACGCTTCTAATTTGATCCCCGCCATAGAAGATACTGATGTTATCATTCATATCGCCGGTGCTGTAAAAGGGTTGTCGCGTGAAGATTTCTTCCGAGTGAACGCACAAGGCACTCAAAACTTGGTCCAAGCTGCATTACAATGTAAAAAGAAGCCGCTGCACTTTTTGCATATTTCAACAATAGCCGTGGTTAACGGTGAAAAAAATGGAGAGGATTTTTGTATTTCAGCCGATGACTGCAGTCCTGTAAGCCTTTATGGTCAAAGTAAACTTGCAGCTGAGAAGAATCTAAAACCCTTAACGGGGAAAATCCCTTATACGATCTTACGCCCACCGGTGTTATATGGCCCTTGGGATCGAGAACTCCTTCCCCTTTTTAAATCCGTCCGTTTAGGATTTGCCCCTCTTTATAAAAACGGAAATCATAAATTTTCTATTTGTTATGTAGAAGATGTAGCACGGGCTATTTTGCGTTTAATAGAGAAACAACCCCCCTCTTCCTCTATTTTTTGTTTGGATGATGGAAAAATTCATACGTGGAAAAATTTTGCACAAGACGTTGGGAAAATCATTGGAAAAGATCCTCTTCTTTTTTCTATTCCTCATTTTGCGTTTAAAGCTGCCGCTATAGCTAGCAAGGGCTATGCACTCATTACGCAGAGCGCCCAAGCATTCTCACCAGATAAACTTTTAGAAATTGAGCAACCAAGTTGGGTTTGCGGGTTTGAAAAATTAAATAAAGAAACTCAGTGGACACCTGAAACTTCCTTTGAAAAAGGCCTTCGACAAACCCTTACCTTTTATCAAACGGAGCGTTGGCTTTAATGGGAATCAGCGCATTAATTCGGCCGGAAATAAAGCTCAATACTTCTTCGCGACAAGAATGAATAAAAAAATGCCCTCCCTTAAAAAATTTCGATTCAAAACTCATTGTTGTTTCTTTTTCCCAACTATTCAGCTCCTCAGCACTTACCTCCGAATCATCTTCTCCCCCTAAAGCGAGAATGGGAACATTTAATAGAGTCATTTTTTTGGATTGATAAGTTTCAGCCATTTCAAGATCTGCTCTCAGAATAGGAAAAAATTCTTTCAAAATCTCAGGCCTTTGTAAGAACTCGGGTGCCACTCCTCCCAAGTTTTTCATCTCCTCTAATAAATGTTCATCTGAAAACTGATACACATTCCGCACAAGACGTTTTGCTTTTGGAGCCCTTGCTCCAGAAAGTATAAGAAGACTTGGAATCGGATAGTTCTCTGTTTGGAGTTTTCGCGTCAATTCAAACGCAATCAAAGCCCCTAAACTATGGCCAAAAAATATAAAAGGTTTGTGATCGATGGCGTCTTTCTTTTGATGAAGAAAAGGAAGTATTTCCATTAAATGCTCTATTAAAACTTCTATTTGACGGATAAAAGTCTCATTAAAACGATCTTCTCTGCCAGGAAGCTGTAGAGCATGCACTTCGGCATGGGGTAGAAACTTTTTCCAATCTCGATAAGCTGTAGCTCCAGCGCCAGCGTATGGAAAACAATAAAGATTAAATAAAGATTGTGGATTAGTAGAAAAACAAACGAAGGGCATAAGGTTTGTTAAAAAATATTACTACTTTTTCATATCCGCAAGGTATTGGGATAAGGCGGAAACATTGGGATATTTCCAAAGTAAAGTGGGAGACAACCGTAGACCAAAATAGCTTTCAAGATCTCCGGAAAAAGTAACTAGATCTTTAGAGTCTAATCCGTAATGTGCAAAGGGTTTGTGACGATCCAGCTCCTCAAGAGGCACTTCAAGCCGTTCTGCGATTTGCGTTAAAATCCAGTGTTCAATTTTTGCAGATGTAAACCGGTCTGTTTCTTGATTAGTTTGAGTTGCAGCGGAGCGATGAGTCCATTGTCCTAAACATTCTAAACTTTCTTCTAAATAACCTTCTTTGCAGGCATGACGCTGTATTTTGCCGCTGGAAGTTTTGGGAATAGATCCTTTTTTTATAAATACAACGGCATAGGCATTCACTTCATGTTTCTCGGCTACCTTTTCTCGAATTTTTTGAGCCAAGGTTTCTTGTTGAGCAGAGGAAGAGGAATCCAACTCCCACATCACAATCAACTTTTCTTCTCCATCTTGTTCAATCGAGAACACAGCTCCGCATCCTAACCTTAACCCTTCGATTTCCTTTTCAAGAGTGTGCTCGATATCTTGAGGATAATGATTAATACCACGAATGATAACCAAATCTTTCAAACGACCCGTAACGTATAAATTACCATTTTCTAAAAATCCAAAGTCTCCTGTGCGAAGAAAAGGGCCTTCGCCCTTGCTGGTATGCGCCTGAAAACTATCCTGACTTTCTTTGGGTTTATTCCAATATCCTTGAGCAACACTCTCACCCCTTACCCATACTTCTCCAACTTGATCAGGCGGACATTCCACAAAATTTTCGGGGTTTACAATTTTGATTTCTTGAGTGGGCAGATTACGACCACAACTCACCAAAGTGGACGCAAACTCCGAAGATTTTTTTATTTGATGTTCTCCAAGCGCTTTTGAAGAAAATCTCTCATACACAAGAGGAGCAAATCGTTTACTCCCCGACACAATTAAAGTGGCTTCAGCTAAACCATAACAAGGATAAAAAGCCTCCTCGCGAAAACCACAATCCCAAAAAGCCTCTGTAAATCTTTTCACTGTTTCATGGTGAATAGGTTCTGCCCCGCTAAAAGCCAAAGTCCAATTACTTAAATCTAAAGTTTTTTTATCTTCTTCATTTACTTTGCGTACGCACAAATCATAAGCAAAATTAGGTCCACCGCTAGTGGTGACCTTATATTTTGAAACCATCTTTAACCAACGTAAAGGACGCTGAAGAAAGTGAAGAGGAGAAATCAGAACTGTATATCCTCCCGCATACAGAGGAGCGATGATACCACCAATTAATCCCATATCATGATAAGGGGGTAACCAAGATGCCCCAGCGGCATATTCTCCATGACCTTCTAAACCAAAAGCATAATGAATCATTTGCATGTTATGCAAAAGATTACGATGAGTCAGCATCACTCCTTTGGGACTGCCCGTAGAGCCTGAAGTATATTGCAAAAAAGCGATGTCTTTTGAATCGGGTTGATATTCCTGCCAATTTTTCGAAGCCTCATTCTGAGGTTGATCTGTCGAAAGCCAATTCAATTTTTCTAACTCAGGGGCTTCCTGAAAAAGGAAAGGCGCCATTTCTTGAATAGAACTTAATGTCAAAACCCATTTTGCTTCAGAGTCTTTAATGATAGCCAATAAGCGTGGCAATGTGCGCATTAAGCGGCTGGGGTCGGGCGGGTATGCGGGCACTGCAATGACCCCAGAATAAAGACATGCAAAAAAAGCCACAATATAATCTAAGCCTGGAGGATAAAGAAGTAAGGCTCTCTCACCCTTCGCCTTCGCTTGCTGTAAATAGGCGGCAATTTTTTTGACCTGGTTTTCAAATTCAGAATAACTAAGATGAGCTTCTTCCTCTTCACCATCCACAAGAAAAGTATAAAGCTTTTTTTCCTTTTTTTGTGCGGATCGAAACTGAAGGAGTTCTACTAAATTTTTAATAGATGTAGGATTAGTTTCAGACATAGTATTATAGAAGCTGTATAATATTTATAC
>CAYWGE010000034.1:8664-10924 GCA_964457215.1 uncultured Pseudomonadota bacterium | reverse complement strand
AAGAGCTTGGACTTGCGGGCCCAGGAAAGATTCGCGTTAACAAGGCCGGATGCTTAGATCGCTGCGCTGATGGTCCTGTCATGGTCATTTATCCACAAGGTGTTTGGTACACCATGGTTGATGTAGATGATGTTGAACGCGAGTAGGGACTTGGAGCTGCCTGACTTGATGCATATGGACTTTGTCTTGATGTATTGGCACCATATGGATTAGATGATCTAGAGGTGGAGGATTCATAAGGATTAGTCGAAGCAGAAACGACTGGGACAGAAATTTTTTCAAAATAACTATCATCTAAAATGATATTTTTCACTCCTCCGAGACGAAGTGACTTTAATTTTTTAGCGATTTGACTCAATTCTTCCGACACAAGAAAAGGATCTCCGTAACCTTTTACATAAAGATTAGAATCGCTATCGACATAAAACTCTGTCTTAAAATGATAATCTTTACCTAAAAGCTCTAGAGCAGTGAGCGCTGTCGCCACTTTTAAAGTAGAAGCTGGAATAAAATTATTTTTACCTTCGTAATTAAACAAGGCTTTTCCATCGGAGCTTTCTACATAGACGCCTCCATTTTCAATCAAGGGAGTAATTTCTGCAGCCCAAGAAGGAAGAGAATCGGCAAATACATTTGAAGAAAGACCAAGCAATACCATGCTAAGCAGTAAAATTTTTGCTTTAAAAACAAATCGCATCGAGCGCTCCTTTATACCTCTTGAAGACCAAAAAGAATTTCGTAACAAATTAATAAGACCGGACAAAAAAAGAATACAAATAAACCTACACCGCCCATTGTAAATAAATAGGCTCCTTTTTCAGTCTCATAGCGTAGAACATAAGGCGCTATATTATAAATCAAAATAGAGACCGCTCCCGAGAGAACTAGAAAGTTCTTCATCCACTTGCGAATAGGAGTCGCCTGTAAAGCGAGCCAAGCCGTCAAAAAAACTAACGGCATGGTATAGGAGTGAACGTGGGTCACCCCAATTAATTGAGAAAAAGGCTTAGGAAAAGCCGATTCCCCTTCTGCAGGATCCCCTCGATAATAGTTAGAAGTTTTTTGATGATCAAAATGGTAACGATCGTAGCTCATAAGAGCAGCGCCACAAAATCCCAAGCTCACTAAAAAGAAGTAAACGAGAAGAACTAACTTCAGTGAAGAGGAAAGATGATAAAGCCTTTTGAGTTCCATAGAAATTCTTTAGGAACGATTAGGATCGTAACCAATTCCCACAATTTGAGAAGCCGGTGCAATTGTTAAGGACCGATCAGGCGCTGTATTACCCGTCACCTGATTGGCATTTCCCCAAATTCCAATACCTGTCAAACTCTGAATAATATATAAAGTGTTATTTTGAAGGATCACTTGTCCTTGGTTCACTGTAAAGCCTGTATTACTTCCTGTTAATTCACGCTGAGGGGCTTCAGCGCCCGAAAGAGAATTTGCATCATCAAAAATTTCAATCGATTCGGAATTACTGTCCGAAACATATAAAATATTATTTAAACCATTTACTGCAATACCAGGCATGGTCGCAAAAGGCGTGGTCACATTCGTAAAACTTTGGGTGGGGAGAATAACATTGGTTAAATTACTAATCTCAGATGCGCTTCCATAGAGATTTACTTGTTGGCCTAGAGGCTGTGCCACATACAAAACGTTGTGGGTGCTATCTACAGTCAGCGTAGAAGGGATATATCCTAAAAGGATGGTACGCGTCGGGGCAGTGCCTGTCGGTAAAGTAGAAATATCATCCCACGCATAGACCGCCTGGGTTACGATATCGGATAAATACAAAATATCATTAGTGGGGTCATAATAAAGAGCATTTGCTTGAGTAAAACCAGGATATTGCCGACTTGGAGAAGCATTTCCCGTAGTCGTAGACGCGGGAATAAATACAAGCACCGCTTGGGCCGCAGCCGTATTATCCGCTACATAAAGGATATCTCGAGTATAATCGACCGCAATAGCTGTGGAATTTTGGATATCAGTATTAGACCCTGTAAGGGTTCGGTTAGGACTTACCGTGCCCGTAATCGTATTGGCATTATCATAAATATAAACCGCATCATTCGCCCGATCTAAAACATATAAAATACCTGTGGGAGAGCTCGAGTCCCCCCCGCCGCCTGAAGAGATGAAACAATGTAAACCGGGAAATACTGCAAGACCCACCAATATAATTGCCCAAACAATCTGCCTTACTCTCATATTTCCTCCTAACGGAAGACTCATGCTTTACTTATAAAGTATC
>CAYWGE010000034.1:0-8654 GCA_964457215.1 uncultured Pseudomonadota bacterium | reverse complement strand
ATTTTTCTTGGTATAAAAAAATTGCCAAAGGGCTAAAGCTCTTTTAACTCCTTTAACTAAAGCTTGCGAAGATAAAGTCGCTCCTGTCACATTCGTAATATTCCCATTCAATCTCAATTCGTCGCTTAAAGCTTTTTGACGAAACTGATTTAAAAAGCGTTTCGTTGCGACTTCGCCTCCATGACTCTCTCGGTAAACCATAATCTCAACCTGAGCTACTTTCCCATCGGGATTAATGCGCGTCACAAAAGTAATAGGAAGTACTTTGCCGACTTCATCGTCAATAACTGCGTAACCATCAATTCTACCGTTAGTTTTACCAATGTAAAAGGGATAATTTGACTTAGTTAATTCATAGCCTAATAAGCGCTTTGCCTGTTCTTGGATAGCGGCCGTAACGGGGTGGTCCTCCTTTACAACCTCCTGAGAATCTTTAAAAATAATCTTTAAAGCCTCATCAGGCTTTAGATAGACAGTCGTTTGTGAAAAAAGATTAAAAGGAAGTAAAAAGAAGAATGAACTTGTAAAAATAAGGATAAATAGTTTTCGCATAATTTTCTCCTAACACGAAGGTGTAGAATAAAAATAATAGGCTGTCATGAAATATCTTAAGGAAAGCCACGATGATTTAGATAGGTAAGCGACTTCATAAGCCGCCACGCCTGAACCCACAAACAACTTGTTTATGGGTTCACTGGCAGCGGACAACAAACAGAGAGGAAATTTTTAAACTAGAACCCGAATGCCGCACCAAACATAACGGCACTATTTCGGCTACTAGGAGTTGCAAGATAATTTGTTACATCGGCCAAAGCCTGGCCTTTATTGGTTTGGGTTAACTCATACGCTAAATGAAAAACAGCCAATGGATTTAAACGGAAAGCCATACCCGCTGTAATTCGATCTACCCGTCGATTTTGAGTAACATAACTCGTTACAAGCCCACTCGTATAAGTTGCTTCTACCAAACGTCCTGTTAAAAAAGCTTGTTCCCAGCGAAGAATGGGAATGAATTGAGGATCGGAAAAATATTTTCCGAAAAAAGAATTCGTTAAAAATTGAGGGCGCAGATGATAACGTAGTTCAATCCAATACCCTTGTTTAGTGGAAGCGAATGCCGAAGGAGTAAAAGCCACTTCAGTTTCAACACCTGGAGAAGTTGTGCTATCCTCTCCTTCCGATTCTTGATCGATAATTTGAGCCGCTAGACCATCCACCACATTTCTTAAGCCCCCAAAATGGGTGAAGATATATTCTGCTTCGATATCAAAATTCTTCCAAGTGTGCAGCGTATCAAACCCAAAAGAAGTTAAGTTTTCACTGGGTAAATAACTGGGAGTATAACGGCCCCAATATCCTGAAAAACCAAACTCGTGACCTAACGCCGGACTATACATAACACGGCCTGTTACCGTCTTCGCATTTTTTACATCATGACCAAAAGCACCGGTAGAAATATCAAATTCTGCTTCGGTTTCATTTAAAGTGGTGTCGCCTACTCGGGTTTGAATATTTTGTTCAACCTCAGCATCTAAGACTGCACCATTCACCACATAAATTTGATAATTTACCTTTTGTTTTTCCCCAATTTCAATATCTCCATTAATACCCATTCCTAATTCATCCCATGCCGCAGTCGAGGCTAATACAGGCACACCACGATCTACCAATGAACGTCGAGGTAAATTCCACAAGTTATCATCATGATTAATATTAAATCTACCTAAGGGAACCAATACAGCTCCTCCGCGCAATTTTATCCAATTTCTAAACGTCAACTCAAACCAAGCTTGCTCGAGAGAAATTTCAGATTCTGTTGTTCCTTCGATTGCTTCGGAAACTGATAGCCCGCCCCCAGAGGTAGGAGTGATATTTCTTTCAAGTTCTATTTTTCGAAAACGCTCAAACTCTAATTCTGAATAAATTCGAAAGCGAGAGGCAATACGTGCATCAGTTTCGAACACCAAGCGCCTGAGGGTAAATGTGTCATTTAAATCCTGACCTGTATCGGCTTCAAAGCGCATCGATCCGTAACCACCGAGCTTAATATAATTTTGATCGTTTCCAAATTTAGCAATTGGAGTTGCTCCATAGACAAACTCTTTCGAAGGAGTAGCGGGCTTTGATTCAGCACCCGAAATAGTATTTGGGTCAAACTTAAGTTCAGGACCTCCCTCCGCCGCAGAAACAATCGACGCACTCGCCACTAGTAATGCAATAACCAACAACAACTTCTTCATAAAAAAATCCCCTTTAATTGTAATCTTCATTTAAGGATTTCAAAAACGCCGTGAGAGGCGCGACATCCTCTTCTGTAAGATGAATATTAGACATTTCAGGATCAGCATTTCGAACGAGTCCCGTCCGAGCCATCTGAGAAAAATTGATATAATGTTGAATGACCTCTTCTAGGGTATCTTGCTGGCCATGATGCATGTAGGGAGCTGCATGTCCCAAATCACGAAGTCCGGGTGTCTTGAACAAACCAATAGTTAGAGGAAGTAAAGTTGCAGGCTCACAATCCGCCACACGGCCTGTGTTGGCTTCACAAAGAATATTTTGCAAAGTTTCTTGAGCGACCGGATGATCGGCATTCGCATAAACATTCCACACACCCAAATCAATATAACCAGGCTTTGCCAATGAGGGAGCACTGATAAATCGACCATTCCCTGTCGGATGAGCGGCTGAAGGTGCTAGATAAAGTTCAGGGCTGGCACTACGAGTCGCTAAAGAAGGAATAGCTAAAGCCCAAAAAGTGCCACTCCCATGAATCGAATCATATTCTTCTTGAGCCGCTCCCGTATTATGAAATTTGAAATCTGTAAAATTAGGTGCTGCATGACAAGCGATGCAATTTCCAATCCCACTGGAACGGGGAGCTCCAGCTATCTGAGCAGTTTCTTGAAAGAAGATTTTTAAGCCTTGAAGCTCCTGAGCACCAAAACGAAATTCCTGATCATGAAATGAAAAACTCCCATCTCTGCCTGTAATAAAATAAGGATTCTGAAGAGCATTTGCGGCTGCCAAAATTCGTCGACTAAAATCTAAGTCTGTTTCTCCGTCCTCGGGTAGTCGTGGTAGATGATTTTTACGTGAAAATTCATCAAAAGGAGACGCATTAAATTGCCCCTTACTATCCTGAGAAAAAACCAAACCATCCACATAAGCGGAAACTAATTTAGCCACGGCGTGAAATACTAATTCGTCACTGGCCGCGTCCACATTCACACGAAAAGCAGGAGGGATACGGTATTCATCCGGAATAGAAGGGTCAACCCCGGCTAAAACTTTTTTGTAGGAAAGATTTGCATAATTACTAGCCAAATCTCCTTGTCCATCATCTTCACGAATTACACGGACTAAATTATTAAGAGCAGCAGCTTTTTCGGTCGCTAACCAACCAAAATTTCTACCCACAAATGTGCCCTTCACCAAATCTTCAATAGTTGTAAATTCTCCATCAAAATGCAGAAACATCGCTGTATTGCGAGGAAGAGTAGAATTCACTAAGGGAGGAGAATTGCGCGGAGTCACTGTGTGATCATCTTCCATGCGTGAAGGAATAGGACTTCGTCTTGCAAAATCGGAATACGTACGCATTCCTCCGCCACGGTTATTCAATTGTTCATCCACAAGATGGCAAGCCGCACAATTCATGGATTTTCCTTTATAAGGCCCTAATAAAGAAGAACCTAAAGTTTCAGTAACCTCCATAACAGGATCCCCAGAGGCGAGAAGATCATTCACCGATCCCCCCATATGAGTAGCAAAAAATTGAGCGAAGCGCGTTTCACGAAATAATCTTTCTCCTAAAGCAATTTCAGGAGGATCGGCATCTTCGTCTGATTCAGATAGACTTGGGGCAACATTAGTCGCTTGATTCAATGGAGACACACCCGGCTGGCACGCATAAGACCCAAAAGTCATTCCACATAAAATCAAACTCATTAAAACTTTTCTGATATCCCAATTCACCTGGCATCCCCTTAATTAAAGCATTTTTAAAACTAGAAAATGATTTTCATTATTGTCCAATTCGGGCGCACTTAACTAAGACACAGCTAGTTGTCAATAGAAAATGAAAGTCGTTTTCATATTAAAGATTTGAGGATATTAAACTAGACAATTCCGATACCGATTCTTATGAGCAGACTATGAGCTACAAAAAACTAATTCTATTCTTCATTTTAGGAAGCATTGATCTTCTTTTTACCTCTTGCGCCCCGCGCCAAGTAAAACTTACCCGTTCCCAACTTTTAATGGGACACGTTCCCGTAAATATCACAATCAAATTCCAAGCTAAACAAAACCAACAAGCTCTGGAAGCCACCGAAAAAGCCTATGGCCGCGCGCGAGAAATCGAAGCAAAAATAAGTGAATATCAAAACACCTCTGATGTAAGCTGCTTAAATCAAAAAGCGGGCAAAGCTTATTGTTCACTTTCTCTCGAAACCACTTGGATTCTGCAAAACTCTCTTGAAGTTTCACGCTTAACTCGAGGTGCTTTTGATATTCGCTTTGCTTCACTTTCTGATGAAGGCCGAAAATCACCTGTTTTACTTCTTACTAACGAAGGAAAACTTACAAACAAAAATACCCGAATCGGTTTAGCCAGCATGGGGAAAGGTTTTATTCTCGATCAAATGCTGGAAGTGCTACGTACCGAAGGTTTTCCACAAAGCTTAATTGATGCAGGAGGAGATATTCGTGCGGGGGAAGGACAATGGAAAGTTGCAATCCAGATTCCTCGCCAACCTTATGGTAAAAATACAAAATCTTTTTTTATTTCTAACCAAGCATTAACGAGTTCAGGAAACGAAGAAAATGCCAGAAATATTTTGGACCCTCGCACTTTAAGTCCTGTGAAACGAGAAGAAAGCGTAAGCGTGATTGCCCCCACTGCCACACTCGCTAATGCGCTCTCAACCGCCTTTTATGTTTTAGGACCCGAAGAAAGTGAAAAAATTCTTCCGCAATTTCAAGAGGTCAAAATAATTTGGGTAGATAAAATGGGGAATTCTACCTCCTATTTGGGTTCTCGTCCTTGAGATGCACGAATCGTCGTGTAAATTCCACCTCTCACATAAAATTCTCCCACCACTTCACAAAATCGAGGGTGACACGCTTTGACAATATCTTTCAAAATTTGATTGGTCACAGCTTCATGAAAAGCACCTTCATTTCGGTAGGACCATAAATAAAGTTTAAGAGATTTGAGCTCGATGCAATGTTTCGCCGGAAAATAACGGATAAAAAAAGTCGCAAAGTCCGGTTGGCCAGTCTTAGGACACAAACACGTAAACTCAGGGCACTCGAAACTAATTTCGTAAGGTCGAGATTCTGGATTAGAGAACACCTCAAGCTTCTTCGAGGGCTTTGTTGGCATATAAATCTCCTTAAAATTACTCTATTAATAAAAGATGTTAAAAATTACTCAAAAACTTTTCAAAAACCCTAGCCGTTATGCAAAAAAGTGACTAGTAGCAATTAAGTATTTTTTGATAGAGTTAAAAAAAAGGGGTAACCGTATGCGATCTAAAATTATCTTCTTAAGTGCATTAATAGCCAGCTTCATGCTTGTTAATACAGGCCATGCCGCTTCAAAACAGTATCAAAATCAAGATATTGAATATAATGCGACCCCTAATTCTCCCACACTTCCTTTGAGGCAAACTCCCCCCCCTCAAAACTATCCTTCTTCTGTACAGGTAGGAACTCCATCTTATTACTATTACCCCGTAGGCGCAGGTTATGGTCCGGGCGGGTACGGTGGTGGATATGGAGGTGGCGGTCAAGTTGGGGGATATATTCAAAACACAAGTGGAAACAATCAACGTGGTTTTTGGTTTAATACCCCTATCCCTGGACAAGCGGGACCTTACGGAGGAGCGGGCTATGGCCCAGGCGGATATGGTGGCTATGGTCCGGGCGGTTTTGGTGGTGGCGGTGGTAATATTCTTTACGTCCCTTAAATATTTTTCCTCTCCTAATACTCTGGGCCCTGCTTAGCTTTTAAGCAGGGTTTTTTTTGCTCAGTGTTAATTTTCCGCACACATATTACTCTCGCAAACAAACTCTCGGATTAGTTTTTTACTATTATTTAAAAAACTAATTGTTACAGTATGCCTTTCTTGATCGCGAATAACCGAAACAAGTCCAGAATTATTGGAATAATCACTAATCACACTTCCATCTTGCCATTCTGTTTTCTTAATTTTTATTCCTTGAGATTCACTTTCTGTTCTTTTCCACACCCAAGCTCCCTTACGATCATAAAAATTTTCTTCACGTCCTGATGGTGAATCCACAATTACTTCTTTGGAACCATCTCCGTATTCTAAAGTCGTTTCTTTTCCGGAACCTGTTGGAACTTCGGTGATTTTTTTAGGACTCATTCCTTTAACTTGAGAAGGATCTCCGCCTTGAGCCATTTGAATATTTCGAACCCGAGGATTTTTATATGCTAAAGGAGCTTTTTTCTTGAGATTACCTCCTAAATCTTGCTCTTGTACTCCCGTCTCCAAAACGGAATTTTCTTTTTTCGGGGCACTTTCGTTAAAATCAACATGGATAGAAGGCAAATTAGGCAAACCCACCAGATCCACCGCATTCTGCCGCCAGGTTAAAAAGTAACCTTCACCGATCGAAATTTTATTTTCGTTGCCCGCACCTAAATTATCGGGTTTAGATTTTGTAAATCCTTCTATCGAAAAAAAACTGAAGTACAGAATTATAAATATTTGAAAAATAAAAAGAAAATATATGTTTTTTTGAAAATAACGCTTCATTTTTTTTCATCTCCTTCAAAACTTCTACAAAAACTATTTGCAAGCCCTTTCCACTCTTCCTTATAATCTAAGTTCGTCTAACTTATCTAGTACTTACATCACAGAAGTTTTAATGGGGTAGGCCAGTTAAAACCATAAAAGTACTATTTTTTCTTAAAGAAAGAAGGAGAAAAAAATGAAACGGTATTTCACCTGGGTATTTCTTTTAACGAGTTTTTTGATTTCGACTCCCTCAATTGCACAACAAAGCGCACCGGCTCCGCAACCCCAAGCAGCTCCCGCTCCTGCTCCGGCGCCTCAAGCGGCTCCAGCACCCGCAGCTCAACAAAATCAAATTCCTGTCATTTCAATAGGCCAAAAAATAAAACCTGAAGCCACAGAAAAAACAGACGAAGAAAAGCCTAAAACTACGAGTAAAAAAGCAGCCCCTAAACCCATTCGAATCGACAATGTAGCTTTAGAAGCCCGTCAATTAGTTCACTCTCGCGTGTCCCGCGTAGGAGATCCTGTTCTTTTTGTATTTTCTGAAAATGCTCCCAATCGAGGAACTGCTTTAATCCCTAAAGGATCGATCGTTATTGGTAAAGTGGTAGAGATTGAAGACCAAAAAGGCGATACACCTGGGCATATTAAGGTTGATCTTGAAGTACTTCACAATGGCAATGGAAACCCTATTCCTTTTTATGGAACAATAGAAGCCAAACGAAGCCATAAAACAGATAATTATGGAAATCGTCGAGAAACATTCCTCTTACCCGGCTATCGTCAAACCATTCCTTATTCTCGCAAAAATAGTGTCCGCGGTTGGACAAAGCCTCAATATGTCCGTGCAAAAGGAGCAGCCATCGCGACAGCAGAAATCGGAAATAATCCAGCCACCATTAAAGTAGGCGATTTACGATATCCTTCTAAATTAGATGTATTTATTGAACCACCCGCGGGCATGAAACCCGAAGATATCAATGAAACCTCCATCAAATTGGTGAAGGTAAATGATATGATTTTACCTATTCCTGTAGCGGTTTTAGACGAGAAAATAAAAGTTGCAGATTTCAACAAAAACACTATAAACGAGCTCCGGGTGAAATTTAGAGGATGGGATGTTCTGGAGTATCTTCCCGAGGGGAATTCAACACTTATTTTTACAGGCATGACCAAAAACGGAAAACCCTTTGAGGCATTGTCCACTTATCGGGTGGAGTATCGTTAAAAAAATTAGAATAATTTTTATCTAAGGGTGACGTGCAAGCCAAATGCAAGGCGGGCGAGGTGTGAAACCAGAGCGTATTCGATATATACGTGAGGATTTTCCGACGAGCCCAACGCGGCAGTTGGATTGCGCAGTAGCTTAGATAAAAAGTTTAAAATGTGTTCCTTCCTGACCCCAAGAGGGGGCGGTTCGTTTCCCCAAAACCCGCCCCCCTTTTTTTGCCTCCCTCATTTTTACCCCCTCGGATTCAAGACAATCCCCTACTTGCGTATAAATTTTAACCTTTTCAATATTAGACAATCCTTAACAATTTCATAATCCTTTGAATTACAAAGAAAATTTAATCATTTTTTCTCTTTTCTCTCTAGAACTTCCCACTCCTTTTTCGTTACAATGAAAAGTGGCAAAAATTTTTATAAGAAAATGAATTTGATTTTAAGGTCATTTTTTAAATCGGTAAGAAAGGAAATTCCCATGAAAGCCTCTTTGAAGAAGCTTCTTTTTATTAGTCTCTTTGGTTTATTAATTAGCTTTAACGCATGCAGTGGTGGGGGTGATGGTGGGGGTGGTTCTGCTACACCTCCCGCTACAGAATTTGGTGGCACCACTCCTCCTCCTTCTTCTCCTCCCCCACCCAGTGGTCCAGGACCTCT